>JBBQJU010000010.1:0-22502 GCA_038326215.1 Gemmatimonadales bacterium
AGGCGTCGCCGCCGTACTGCGCCGCCAGCTGCGCATCCGGCGCCACAGCGTCGAAGGTGCCGGTGACCGCGAAGGTGGCGCCGGCGGTGCCGGACTTGACGTAGGCCCGCGAGACCACCGAGGCCCCGGCGGCACTGGTGATCGTGTACCAATCCGTCACGCCGACGCTGCTCGCGGCCGTAACGGCCGTGACCTGGGCCGAGTCAAAGCGGATCGACACTTCACCTGAGCCCTTGAGCAGCTGCGGGGCGAAGGCTGCCAGCGAGACGGTGGCGGAATTCGACGGCGGGAACTTCTTGGAGAAACGGCCGTCGGCGCCAAGGGTCGGCACGGTCGCATCCGTCAACAACCCGGTGCGTCCGAACATCCCCTGCTGAATCGTGGCGGTGTTGACGATGTTGCCTGCAGGCGCGCCAACCACCACCGACTTCGAGATCTTCGCCGACTCCAACTGCGACGGCGCCGAACGAATCGAGTTCACGTCGAAGGCGGTCACAGAGTAGAAGTAGCGTACGCCGTTCCGGACATCCCTGTCGAGATAGATGAACGGGACGCCGTTGTTGGCCAACTGCGGGAATCCTTCGCGGGTCAGGGCCGAATCGGCCTGGCCCGGCAGGATGATCACGTTGCCGTTGGCGAGCAGGTCACGGCCGCCATAGTTCACCTGGACCAACGGACCAACCAGGTCGTAGGCGAAGGAGATGGTGCTGGCAACACCCGGCGTGATCGTCGTGAAGTTGGCACGACAGCCGTTCGCCGCACCGCCCTTGCCGATTTCCGGCGCGCAGTTCGGGGTGCCGGCCAGATTGCCACCCTCAACCACGACGCCACCGAAGTCCCGGAAGGTCGTGTTGTTGTAGTCGAACTGCTGCAGCAGGCGGAGCGAGCCCGGCGCGTCGATGCGGCCACGGTACAGACGGTAGCCCTCGACGTCGAAGCGGCGATAGTTCGGGTCGTACAGGTTGTTGGCGACGACGCCACCCGGGGTGGTCACCGTCGGGTTGCTCGCGATCGCGAAGTACGGGTCACCCGTAGTCTCCGAGACGGTCGGCTTCCAGAGCACCGTCACCTGGGCGTCGCCCGGGATCAGGAAGAACTCCGGCGGCTGCGGCGAGAACGGGAGAAGGAACTTCCCGTCGAACACCTGCTGCGCCACAAGCGCCTTGCCAAGCAGCGAGCCCGGGCGGACCCGGAACTCGCCCTGCTGGGCGATGTTGTCGGCGTTGATGTCGGTGAAGCCAAGGTAGCCCGAGATCGAGTCAATGGTGTTGACGCCATTGTACTTGAAGATCGAGTCCGATGACACAAACGTCGGGTTGCCCGGACGGACGTTGGTCGCAGCCACCGGTGCGAAGCCCGGAATGGCCACCGGTGCGGCGTGGACGAACGCGACGACCACCGAGGCCGACTTACCCGGCGCCAGTGACGACGGCGCCGACGACTGGAAGAAGCGGATGTCCGACGGGTTGACGTTGTTCACGAAGCAGAGGTTCGTGACCGACGGGATGCCCGGGATACCGCAGAGCACGTCCCCCTGGTTGACGTCAAGCTTGCCCGAGAGGTAGCGCCACAGACGCGTGGTGTTGTTCGGGTCGGCTGGACAGCCGGCGACGCCGTTACAGGTGTTCGAGAAGAGCTGGATCTTGCCGGGGCCGTCGGGGCCCTTCAGGTACTTCACGCCGACCAGACCGACGCCCGGGAAGAAGGGCGACGAGAAGATGGCCGGGTCGAAGGTCCAGTTGGACGGCCGGGCAAAGTTGCTCTGATAGGCATAGCCCAAGGCGAACGGCAGGTTCACCGAGGAATAGTTCTGACCGGCGCTACCGACGTCGGGGTCGGCGCCGAAGGCGGCGTAGAGCTCGTTGATCGTGTAGCCGGCCGTCGGAAGGGTGATCCCGAAGCGGGCATTGTTCAGCGCATGGAACTTCTGCGACTGCGCGATCAGGATATCACGCATTGCCGGCCGGTGCTCGGCATAGGCCGCCGGATCGAGTGACGTGATGTTGTAATACGTAATAATGAAGTACAGGATGTCGTCGTTGCCCGCGGGATAGTTCCACGCCAGGCCACGGTGCTCGATCAGCAGCCCGAGCGGGTGCGGACGCGACGAGATGAACGCCGGGTCGCCGTCCCAAGTGATCCAGTAGACGTCGCCCTGTGAGCCGTTGACCTGGCCCCGGAGGAGCGGGTCGAACAGGAGCTCGGAGGCGTCGCCTTCGGGCACCTTGGCGACGTCGGGCCAGATCGCCACGTCGTTCGGGTCCTGACCACGGTAGATCGGCGTCACTTCGGCGCCGTGCTTCCGCGGACCGGTCGCGTCGAACAGCATGGCGCCCGTGGTATCACCAGCCCACGGGTTGGCTGGCTTGCTGCCGCCGATGATGCCGGCGAACTGGAAGCCGGCGTTGAACATGTACTCATTCTGGGTCCCGCGCGGCCAGTAGCCACCGCCGTTGGTGCCGGAGCCCGACGAGTCCGTGCCGATCTCGCCTCGGGTGGTGAGGCCGTAGAAGACTCGGTTGGTGTTGATGAAGCCGACCGATCGAGCAAAGAGGCGGAAGCCGGTCGTCTTCTCCCCCGGACCGGGACGTGCCTCGGCCGATTGGGGAACGAGAGCGAGCGACAGGACCGTCAGGGCGAGCCCGACGATCGTCCTCCGCATACCACGCAGTGCGTGCATTGATTCCTCGCGTCTGAGTAGTCGTCCGGAGGGGCGGACGGTCAAAAGTGACCGCCCGCTCCCCCGGCCGGGGTCAGAAGTTCACTTCAAGGCCGAAGCGGAGACGCCGTCCGGCGCCGACGTAGTTACTGATGTGCTTGCCGGCAGCGCGGTTATTGTCCGACGCGGTCCGCTGTTCTGCCAGGGTGTAGACGCCATCGCCGTTGCCGAAGCGCTGCTCCGACCGACGATAGTAGAAGCACTGGGCGCCCTGGGTATTCGTGCCGTTGCCCGACAGGGCGCAGGCAGCATCCGTCGTTGGCAGGACCAGCGCAAGGTCCGTGGCCCGGAAGAAGCCGTTGTTCTTGCCGAACTGTGCGTAGTTGTTCGAGTCGGTGCTCCACTGCTGATCGAAGAGGGCGCCATTCTGGATCGTGCCCGTCGTCGCCCACACCGAGTTGATGTTCTGGATGTTCAGGATGTTGCGGCCGTCCAGGTAGCCGGTCATCGCGAACTTGCCGATCGTGAAGTTCTTCGTCGCGCGGAGGTCGAATTCCTTCAGCGCCGGCAGTCGCGCGCCGAGGAAGGAATTGGACTTCGGCTCGAGCGTGCAGCCGCCGCCGCTCCGGGTTCCCAACGCCCCGTTGTCATCCGCGTCGCAGCGGGTGTACGGCGTACCCGAGGCCAGCCGGAAGGTCGCGAAGAAGGCGGTGTTCTTGAGGACCGCGCCAACCACCGAGCCGTCCTGGAAATCGCCCGGGAGCGTCAGCGCGAACGAGCCCGCGATGCTGTGCGGCCGCGAGAAGGTCGTGGTCGTCGCATTCAGCGGCGTCCGGGAGGCGCCGAGCGGCTCATAGAAGTTCCGGTACGACGTCGGGTCCGAACCGGTGCTCTTGGCATCCTGGAAGGAGTACGACAGCACGCCGTTCAGGTAATTGCCGATCCGGCGATCCAGGCGGACGTCGAGTCCGCGCGTATTGCCGAAGTCGGTGTTCTGCGCGATCAGGAGCCGGGTCGACTGCCCCGAGACCGGGTCGATCGGGAAGGCGAACTGGTACGACGGGTTGGCCAGGTTGTCCTTGTTGTAGGCCGCGACGTCGAGCACCATGTCGTCCGAGAAGGCATGACGGACACCGAACTCGAACAGGATCGTCTTGCCGAAGTCGAGGTCCGCGCCGAAGTTCGACCGCGAGTTGGCGCAGCCGACGTCGATGTCGCAGGTCGAGTTCTGCAGAATCAGCCCGAGGTCCGGCGCCTGCGACTGGTGACGATACGAGAGACGGAAGTTCGTCTTCTCCGTCACCGGGAACGCCACCTGGATCGCCGGCGAGATGTAGTTGTGGCTCGGGTCGGTCACCAGATAGTTGCTGAGGCTGTCCGCCGTGAAGCCCGGCGCCGTCGAGATGCGCGGGAAGCCGTTCCAGCGCGCGACCTTCGAGGTGAAGTAGTCATAGCGGAGACCGCCGACCACGATCACGTCCCCGAGGTCGAGACGATCCTCGACGAACAGGTTGTAGCGGTACGGCTTGACCATCTGCGAGGCGCCACCGTTGCTGTAGCTGGTGATGTCGTAGCCGGTGTACTCGCCGCCAAACTTCACGCGGTTGTAGCGGTCAGCCTGCCAGTCGAGGTTGGCCTTGCCGACGAGCCGGTTCTCGATCTGGTAGCTGAGGCGGGCGTCGCCGCCACCGCCACCGCCCGCGCCGTAGCCGATGCCGTCGCCCGGACCGCCGTAGCCGCCCTGGGCATTGTACTGGCCCGTGTTGACGCGGTCGGTGATGCCGATGCGGCGGGTGATGTTGTTCAGCAGGAAGTTCTTGATGAGTGTCGAGTCCACCGGGTAGTTCTCGGGGGTGTACTCATACTGGAGCTTCTTGAGCAGGATGCCGAACATCGGATCCCGCGACCCCGCCTCGGAGGCGGTGGTCAGGTTGCCGTTGAGCGACTTGTTCCACTGGTACGACAGGTAGGCGTCGACGGCCAGGGAGCGCGACGCACCACGCGAGAGCACCTGGTTCCAGTTGAACGTCGCGACGTTCGCGAAGTTGTTCGACGCCCCGGTCCGGCCATCGGCAGTCCGATTGCGGGCCTGGGTGCCGCTCAACAGGTAGGTCGCCGACACGCGCGAGCCCGAGCCGAACGAGTAGTTCAGCTTGGCGGTCCCGGCGTAGTTCGTGTTGACGCCACCGTTCCGCGTCGTGTTCGAGATGCAGTCCTGACCATAGTTGTCGCGCATCGCCTGCACCGAGGCGTTGGTCACGAAGTCCATCTTGTCGCACTCGCCGGAGATCACGGCGTACTGGTAGAGCGGCACCTGGATCGAGTCGGAGCGGATGTTGCCGAAGGTCTTCGGCAGCGTCAGGATCGTGTCGATGCCGACGCGCGACCAGGTCGGGAGTTCCCACGCCCGATAGCCACGGTTGCCGCCCTGCGTGCCCTCGAGGCGAGCTGACACGAAGAAGGTCAGCGCGCCCTTGATCGGGCCGCCAAGGCCGGCCTGGAACATGTTGAAGCCGCCGCGATAGCGCGCTGGCGCCAGCATGTCCGTCTCGTAGGAGATGTTGCCCGAGTACTTCGAGCCACCGGTCTTGGTGGTGATGGCGATGATGCCACCCTGCGCGTTGCCGAACTCGGCCGACGCGGCGCCGGTGGTGATCGACGCGTCCTCGAAGGCGTTGACGGCGACGTTGAAGCCCGGCGCCGCGCTGCCGCCTGAGCGGATGCCGTTCTGCACCGGGACGCCGTCGACGTAGGTGTTCTGCTCGTCCGTGCGCGAGCCGCGCACCGAGATGCCGCCACCGTTGGTCGTGGTCACGCCCGGCTGCAGCAACAGCACCTGCGAGATCCGGTCGACCGGGAGCTTGTCGACGAACGAGCCGTCGATCAGCTGCTTGGTCGCGACCTGGTCACGCGGCACCAACGGGTTCCGCGCTGCGGACACCGTGATGTCGCCGACGTTGACCGCACTCTGCTCCATCCCGATGTCCTGGGTGGCCGTCTGGCCGGAGAGGATGCGCAATCCGTCAACCTGCGAGGTCTTGTAGCCGATGAACGCGGCGCGGAGCGACACGGTCCCGGACGGCACGCTGTTGAAGAAATAGAAGCCCTGCTGGTTACTCGTCGTGGTAAAGGCCGTTCCCACGATGATCACCCGCGCGCCAGACAGCGGCGCTCCTCCCGCGTCCTTGACGTAGCCGGTCACCTTGCCGGTCGCCTCTTGCGCGTGGAGGGCTGATGCACCTGCCCCGAATGCAATCGCCGCCAGCGCGAGCGCTGCGCGTGCGAGAGCTCTCACACAACTCTGAGTCATGGAACTGTCCTCCGAAGGCGTAAACACTGGAGATGCCGCTCCTTCGTACCGACCGCGAACGTCATGCGACGCCGAAGCCGCTTGGTGCATCACCCCGCTGGCGCGGGGCGACGTTGGAATCCGATCCGGCACGACGGAGCGTCGTGGGTCGGGGAACCGGCAGCGCACGACCCGCCACCAACGGTGGGGGACGAACGCACGCACGCCGCGTGGTTCCTGGGGTCTGCGCTGCCTGTGTCGATCGGAAAGCCCCGACTGAGTGCCGGGATGCGATGAATATGTCCGGACCACGGGCGAGTGTCAAGCAAGCGTAACGAAAGGCGTACAAATGGATCCTGGTGTCGCACAATGGAACCACAACGACGACTCGTCGTGCTCCGGGCGTCGATCATCGAACATCGATCATCGATCGCCCCGTTCAGGCCGTCGTCACCAGCTCCATCTGCCGCTCCCCAGGCGTCACCACGATCCCTGACAGCCCCCAATAGAGGTTGATCTCGCTCCGCACCCCGAAATCCCCCGGCAGGTAGATCCCCGGCTCGACCGAACAGCCCGTCCCGGGCAGCATCGCCCGGTCGTCATGGGTCTCGTAGTCGTCCAGATGCGGCCCCGACCCGTGGAGGTCGCGGTCGATCGAATGCCCCGTCCGGTGGACGAAATAGTCGCCAAAGCCCGCCGCCTCGATCACCTGACGCGCCGCCTGGTCGCCCAGATACCCCTGCACGGGCGCCCCCGAGGCCGCCAAGCCCTGCATCCGGCTGATCGCCGCGTCCCGCGCGTCCCGGACCGTGGTCCACACCGTCTGCACCCGCGCCGGCACCACGCTCCCCGAGAAGCCCATCCAGGTCTGGTCGGCGAAGACCGCCCCCTCATGCATCCCGCCCCAGAGGTCGAGCAGCACGACCTGATCGTGCTCCAACTGGCGGTCCGCCCCGGGACGCGGCTCGTAGTGCGGGTTCGCGGCGTTCGGCCCGAAGCCGACGATCGGATGCGTGGTCAGGAACATCCCTGCCCCTTCCATCGCCGCCACGACCTCCTGCTGCAAGGCCGACTCGGTCAACCCTGTCCCGGCCCGGCGCACCGCGCCATGCAGGGCGTTGAGCGCGATGCCCCGCAACAGCTCCGCCGCCTGCATATGCTCCCTCGCCTCGGCCTCGCTCCACGTCGCCGCGAAGCGGGTGACCAGATCGGCACTGGGGACCACCGTCACGCCCAACGACTGGAGCAGGTCCACCACGCCCCACGGGATGCGGTCGAGATAGGGTACCGCGTCCTTCGGCGAGATCTCCATCGCCGCCCGCTTCCCCCGCAACGTCCCGTCCAGCGCGGCCTGCAGCTCGGCATGCCGCGCGAACGGGATCACCGTCCCCGGGAAGCCGGTGAACGGCTGCATCTCGATCTTGTGCACGATCGCCACCATCGGCCCCTCGCGCGGAATCCAGACAAAGGTCCGCCGCGTCACCATCCCGCCAGGCAGCAGCCGTTGCGCCACCGGATTGCAGCCGTGGAAATCGAACAGCAACCAGCCGTCCGCCCCGAGCCGCTCCAGCGTTGCCGTGACCATCGCCCGGTCGATCGTATCCAAGGCACTCATTGGTAGCCCCCAGCTTCGGCGGCGAGCCAGACACAGCTGCGGTCGCCGCGCCCGCGGCAGCTGCGATGCACCATCGCCCCCTCCACCCCAGCCACCAGCCGCAACAACTCGGCGAGCGCCGCGGTGTAGAAAACGCACCCCGTCCCGTCCTCACGCGCCTGCATCGGCAGCGAGTCGAGCAGCTCGCACCGCGCCAGCCCATCGGCCGGCTGCAGGTCGGCCAGCAACCAGCGCTGCGCGAGCTTCGATGCGGCGCGGAGTCCGATCGACAGCTTGCTCCGCTTCCCCGGCGCCATCGCCAGCATCCCTTTCACGCCCGGCCCCAGCTCCTTCGCGGCGTGGCGCGCTGCCCGGCGGCCAGCATCGGCGTAGACCAGCGCCGCGTCAGGCCGCCGACCCACCAGGCGGAAGACCGCGAGGACTTCGTCGGTCGCCACCGGCTCGCCGTCGACGGCGCGCTGCCGGTACCGGGCCACCTGAGCCGCCACGGTGGGCGAAAGGCCGAGGCGCTTCGAAGCGAGCTCGTCCTGCAGCGCGCCGAGTCCATCGTCGGCCGGAGTGTCGATGTTCTGGACCGCTTCGAGCAACGAGAGCGGCAGGAGGGCGGGAACGGAGGAAAGCATTGGCGTCGAACGTAACAGGGTGAACGGTGAACGGTGAACGGGGCACGCCCATTCCCCGTGCACCCCCTATCCTTCGCTATGACCCGGAGCACCACCCCCAGCTTCGAAGCCGAAGCCCTCCCCCATCTCGACACCCTCTACCGGGTGGCGCTTCGGCTGACGACCAATCCCGCCGCCGCGGAAGATTTGGTGCAGGACACCATGCTGCGTGCGCTCCGGGCCTGGAACAGCTTCCGCCCCGGGAGCAATGCCCGCGCCTGGTTGGTGACCATCCTGCGCAACCAGTTCATCTCCGGCTGGCGCAGCGCGCGGCGCGGTGCCCAGCCGGTCGATATCGAGGCGATCCCCGAGCTGGCCGACACCGCCGACCCCGACCCCGAGGGGCGCTTCTTTGCCGATTTGGTCGATGAGGAAGTGCTGGCCGCACTCGATCGGCTCCCCGAGGAATTCCGCGAGGTGATCGTGCTGGGTGACCTCGAAGGGATGCCCTACGCGGAGGTCGCGGAGGCCCTCGGGATCCCGATCGGGACCGTCAAGTCGCGGATCTTCCGCGCCCGGCGGATCCTGCAGGGGCAGTTGCGGCGTTATGCCGAAGAGAGCGGACTGATCCGCCCCACGGAGTCGACCCCATGAACGAGCTGGACTTCGATTGTACCGCCGCGCTGGCCGAGCTCGACGCGTTCCTTCGCGGCGAGCTGCCGGTGGAGAGCGTCGAACGGATGCAGAGCCATCTGGTGCGCTGCCGGCACTGCACCCAGATCGGCCACTACGAGCAGGCCTTCCGCGCCCGCCTGCAGCGCCTCGGCAGCGGCATGGAATGCCCGGCGGCGCTGCGGGCACGGATTGCCGCGCTGCTCAACGCCGAGCCTGCGCATGGCTGACCGAACCGAGGTGGTGATCGTCGGCGCAGGGCCGGCCGGGAGCGCCACCGCGATCCACCTCGCGCGCGCCGGCCACGCCGTAACGCTGATTGATCGCGCCCGCTTCCCGCGCGAGAAGGCCTGCTCCGAATACCTCTCTCCCGAAACGGTGCGCCACCTCGCGGGGCTTGGCGTCCTCGACACGCTCGAGGCCCACGGCGGGACCGCGCTGGAAGGGACCCGGGTCCGTGCCGCCCATGGTGCGGCACTCCTGGGGCGATTCGCCGACGCCGGCGGCACCCCGTATCGGTCCACTGGCCTCGCGATGCCGCGCCGCATTCTCGACGCCACCCTGCTCGACGCTGCCCGCGCAGTGGGCGTCACCGTGCACGAGGAGACCACCCTGCGCGTCCTCAGTGCCATGGCGCCAGAGGGCAGGACGATCACGCTCGAGAGCGCCTCCGGTGCACGTCGCGAGCTCACGACGCGCTGCCTCGTCGGCGCCGATGGGCTCCGCAGTGTGGTGGCGCGTCAGGCCGGACTGCACCGGCAGGGTTGGCTCAAGCGGGTCGCCTTCGTCGCCCATGTCGAGGGCGTCACCGGCCTCGGCCGCGTCGCCGAGATGCATGTGGGGCGGGAGGGCTACGTCGGGCTCAACCCGCTCGGGCACAACGTGGCCAACGTGGCGTTGGTCGTGCCGGCGGCGCTGGCTCAGGCCGCGCGCGGTGACGCCGCCGGCTTCTTCCACCGCCAACTCGAGCGTCTTCCCGGCGTGCGCGGCCGGGTTGATGCAGCGCGCACCGTGCGCGAAGTGCTGGTCACCGGCCCCTTTGCGGCATCGTGCCGACAGAGCACCGCCGATGGACTGCTGCTGGTAGGGGATGCCGCCGACTTCTTCGATCCGTTCACGGGCGAGGGCGTCTGCACGGCACTCGCCGGCGCCGAGTTCGTGGCGACGACCCTCGACGAGGCGCTGCGCCACCGCGGCCCGCTCACCGCCGCGCAGCTCTCGAGCTACCGTCAGGCCCGGCGCCGCGCCTTCCTCGGCAAGTGGATCGTCGAGCGGTTGATCGGGTACTCGATGCTGGCGCCACGCCTCTTTGATCGGGCCGTGGCACGCCTCGACCGCCGCGGAATGGCGGATACGCTGATCGGCGTCACCGGCGATTTCGTCTCGCCGTGGCGAGTGATCAATCCGTGGTTCCTGGGGCGGATGGTGGTGTAAGCGGCGAACAGCGAACGGCGAACCGCGAACTGTGGTTGCCGTTCACAAGTTGCTGTTCGCCGATCGCTGTTCGCTGTTCGCTTCCTTCGCAAGGACCTCCGAATGGATGGGTACGACTTCCGCCAGCTCTGCGGACGCTTTGCCACCGGGATCGCCGTCGTCACGGCGCGTGACGCCGAGGGGCGGCCCGCGGGGATGACCGTGAACTCGTTCACCTCGGTCAGCCTCGCGCCGCCGCTGGTGCTGCTCGCGATCGACCATGCGGCGTCGATGCACGGGGTGCTGCTCGGGTCCACGCAGTACACGATCAACATTCTCGAGTCCCATCAGGAGTCGTTGTCGCGGCGCTTCGCGTCGGGCAATCCCGACCGCTTCGAGGGGATCGGTTTCGCCCCCGATCCCCAGGGGCGGATCCTCCTCGATGGTGCCCTGGCGCACATCTGCTGCGAGCGCGTCAACGCGGTCGAGGCGGGCGATCACACCTTGATCATCGGGCAGGTGGTGGGTGGCGGCTCGGCGGAACATGGACGGCCGCTGCTCTACTACCGCGGCGGCTACACCGAGCCCGACACCCTCTAGGTGACCGCGACGCTCACCATCACGCCGCTTGGCCACGAGGCCCTCGACGACCCCGCCACACCTCCGGCCCTGGTCGAGCGGATGCTCGTGGACATCGCCCGGAGCAATCGCTGGCTGGGCGGGCGGCTCGCGATGCGCTCCGGACTGCGGCGCCTGCTCGACCCCGGCGACCGCGGCCGCACGCTCACCCTGCTCGACATCGGCACCGGTGCCGGCGACCTGCCGCACGACGCGGTGCGCTGGGCGGCCACGCGCGGTGTCACGATCCGGCCCAGCGGCCTCGAGCGGATTCCCGCGGCGGCCCACCTCGCGCAGCGCGGCGGACTCCCGGTGTTGCTCGGTTGTGCCGGTGATCTCCCGATTCGTCGCAAGGGTGTCGATATCGTGCTGGTGAGCCAGATGGTGCATCATCTCGATCGCGCGTCGGCGGTGCGTCTGCTCGCCGAGTGCGCGGCGATCGCGCGGCGCGGCGTGGTGATCGCCGACCTGCGGCCGTCGCCACTCGCGACGCTCGGCTACCGACTCGCTGGCCCTTTCCTGAGGATGCATCCCGTGACGGTGAGCGATGGAGTGGTCTCGTTGGCGCGCGGGCTCCACCCCGCGGCATTGCGCTCGATCGCTCGGGAGGCCACCGGCCATGACGTCGACGTCTGGCGCATGCCTGGCGCGCGCGTGGTCGCGGCCTGGCGGACGGACCGATGATGCGCGTCGTCGATCGGCGCCTCGTGCACGCGCCCATCGAGCGGGTCTGGCCGCACGCCGCCGAGGTGGAGCGCTGGCCCGAGATTTTACCCCACTATCGCTATGTGACCCGGACCGAGGGCGAGCGCTTCGGCGATGGCATCGTCGAGATGTCGGCGTATCGTCGCTTCGGTGGCCCGTTGAACTGGCCCACCTGGTGGCGGAGCCGCATCTGGGTCGATGCCGCGAAGCACGAGGTTCGATACCGGCACATCGGTGGCATCACCACCGGGATGGATGTGCTCTGGAGCATTCTCCCCACCGCAGACGGCGGCAGTGACGTGACGATTGTGCATACTTGGGACGGCCCCCCCTGGCCGTTGATTCGCCGTATCGCGTCCGAGATCGTGATCGGGCCGGTGTTCGTCCATGGCATCGCCGAACAGACGCTTGCCGGCGTCGCGCGCGCCGCCGAGCGTGGCGGATGACGCGCCGCGTGGTAGTCACCGGCATCGGCCTGATCACGCCGATCGGCATCGGCAGCGACGCGGTCTGGGCACGGCTTCACGGCGGCCAGTCGGCGGTGCAGATCATCGATCGCTTCGACTCGTCGCCGTTCCGCTCGCACATCGCGGCGCAGGTGAACGATTTCGACCCCGAAGCGATGCTCTCGCCGAGGCAGGCGCGGCGCACCGACCGCTGCTCGCAGTTGGGGCTCGCCGCCACGCGCCTCGCGCTTGAGGACGCCGCGCTCGACCTCGCGGCGGAATCGCCCGATCGCGTCGGCGTGATGATGGGGACTGCGCTCGGCGGCATCGGCTTCGCCGAGCAGGAGAATTCGAAGTACGTCGCCGGTGGCCCACGCGACGTCGACCCGCTGCTGGCGCTCACCGTCTTCGGTGGTGCCTTGTCGTGCAACATCGCCATCACCCACGGCGTCTCCGGCGTCAACAGTACCAACGCGATGAGCTGTGCGTCGGGCACACTGGCGATCGGCCAGGGGTTCCGCGCCATTGCCCAGGGCGATGCCGATGTGATGATCGCCGGGGGCAGCGACGCGCCACTCTACCCGCTCTGCTATGGCTCGTTCTCGTTGATCCGCGCGATGAGCACCCGCAATGACGACCCGGCCACCGCGTCACGCCCGTTCGACCGCGGACGCGATGGCTTCGTGATGGCGGAGGGGTCGGCCGTGCTGATCCTCGAGTCACTCGAGCACGCCCAGGCGCGTGGTGCGCGGATCTATGCCGAGATCGCCGGCGCCGGGCTGACCAACGACGCCCACCATATGACCCAGCCGCGCCCTGATGGCCGCGAGGCGGTGCGGGCGATGCGGATGGCGCTGGCCGAGGCTGGCTGCGCGCCCGAGGAGGTCGAGTGGGTCAACGCCCATGGGTCGTCGACCACGCTCAATGACGCCACCGAGGCGCTCGCCATTCGGGAGGTCTTCGGCGGCCACGCCGACGCGCTCCCGGTCAGCGGCACCAAGGGATGGCACGCCCATGCCCTGGGCGCCTCCGGCGCGATCGAGACCGCCATTGCCTGCCGCAGCATCCGTGACGGCTGGGTCCCACCGACGCTCAACTGCCTCGACCCAGACCCGGCAGGCGGGCTCCGCCAGCTGCCGGCCGAAGGGCTCGACCTGGCGCCGCGGGCGGTGCTGAAGAACTCCTTCGGCTTCGGCGGCTGCAACGCAACGCTCCTCCTCCGGCGGGCGGGAGTGTAGATTCGCGAAGTTCGTTCGCATCCCTGCCCCCCGCACCTGGATGACTCAACCGATGCGTCCCCTGCTCCCCCGTGTTCTGGCCGAGATGTTCGGCACCTTCGTGCTGGTCTTCTTCGGCTGCGGTGCGGTCGTGATGAACAGCTTCCCGAACGCCCAGTACGGCATCTTCGGGATCGCCGTGGTCTTCGGCATCGCCTTATCGATCGCCATCTCGGCGACGGCGGCGATCTCCGGTGGCCACTGCAACCCGGCGGTCACCATCGGCCTGCTCTCGATCAAGAAGATCGGCCCGGTGGATGCCTTCGCCTACATCGTGGCGCAGCTGGCCGGCGGCCTCCTCGGCGCGCTGATGGTCAAGACGCTGGTCGCGCCGAACGTCGGGCGAGTGGTGGGCTACGGCGCCCCGACGCTGCACAACTCGATGACCCTCGGTACCGGCATCGCGCTCGAGGCGGTCCTCACCTTCTTCCTGATGTCCGCGGTGATGGCGACGGCGGTCTCGAAGCACGCGCCGAAGATCGCCGGCTTCGGCATCGGGCTGACGCTGATCCCGGGGATCGTGATCGGTGGCCCGCTCACCGGCGGCGCCCTCAACCCGGCCCGCGCCTTCGGCCCCGCGATCATCGCCGGCAACATGCAGGCGCAGGGGGTCTGGTGGATCGGCCCGATCGTCGGCGCGGTGGTGGCGGCGTTGCTGTGGAAGCATGTGCTGCTGGCGAAGGACGACGTCGCGTAGACGGCGAACCGCGAACGGTGAACAGCGAGCAGCGGGGTGTCAGGGGATTTCCTCCCTCGACACCCCGCGCTTGCTTTCGCCGTTCGCCGTTCGCCGTTCGCTACTTTCCCCGCCTCCACAAACTCCCCACATACCCCAGCACCACCACCGCCGTCACGATGTAGGCGGCAATCATGTAGCTCCCGGTATCAGGCATCGGCGGCCTCCTGGATGGCAGCGCGGGCGCCAATGCCATAACGCTGCATCACGAGCCCAAGGTAGAGGATGGTGAAGACCACGAAGCCGGTGAGGAAGGTGCGCAGCATCTCGAAGGGCAGCTCGGGCTTGCTGGTCTTGATCACCACCGGCTGTGGGTGCTGCGAGGCGAAGAGGTAGACCGTCAGGTGGTTGAACGGCACCAGCACCAGCGCCATCAGTCCCATCACCGCGGCGAACTTGGCACGCTCGGCGGGGTCGCGGACCGCGCCACGCAGCGCGAAATAGCCGCCGAAGAGGTCGATCTCCATCACGGTGAAGGTCAGCCGCGGCTCCCACTCCCACCAGGTGCCCCACGCCGGCCGGCCCCAGATCGGGCCGGTGATGACCACGATCAATCCGAACATCATGCCGACTTCGGCCGAGGCCTCGGCGAAGACGTCGAAGCGGGCGTCGTGGAGGAGCAGGTAGAGCAGCGAGGCGATGCCCGTAAAGATGAACGCCATCTGCATCGCGTACGCGGCGGGCGGATGGATGTAGAAGATCTTCTGGGCCAGTCCCTGGAAACGCTCAGGCGGCGTGAACTGCAAGGCCATCACGTAGAGGACGACCAGCGCCACCACACCGATCAGGGTCACGATCCGGCCGCGGCTGATCTGCTGGCCGGCCGATGCTGCCTCGAGAGTCATTCGTCCACCACCGCGGGAAAGAGCATCGCTGCCAACATGGCAAAGGCGAGGTCGTACAAGGCAAGGAATCTGAGCCATCCCCAGAGCTCTTCCAAGGGGCGGCCGCTGAGGAGTCGCACGGTGCTCTGCGCCGCGAAGTAGATCGGCGGCAGCAGGAAGGGCAGCATCAGGACCGGGAGGAGCAGCTCGGCGTGGCGGGTCCGGACGGCCATCGCCGAGAAGACGGTGCCGATGGCGGTGATGCCGATCGAGGCCAGGACCGCCACCCCGGCGACCGGGATCAGCGCCGGGGTCACCGCCACGCCGTAAAAGAGGATCCAGAGCGGGAAGGTGATCGCCACGACAACCATGACAAAGGTCAGGTTGGCGAGCCACTTTCCCAGGAAGAGCGCGCTCCGCGGCACCGGGGCGAGGAGGATCCCCTCGAGCGCGGCATGCTCCCGCTCCAGCGTGAAGGCGCGGTTGAGGGCCACCAGCGACGCCAGCGCAATGGTGATCCACAGGACGCTCGGTGCCAACGTCACCAGCGACACGGCGCCGCCATCGCGGGCAAAGACCACGGTCAGCAACACCAGCACCGCAAAGAGGGTGGCGGTGTGGATGGCGGTGCGCGACCGCCACTCGATGCGGAGGTCCTTGCGGGCAATCAGCAGCGCGACACGGAGCACGCTCATGCCGTCACCAGCGCGTCGTAGCCGGTCCGCCACTGTGCCAGGTCGTGCGGCCTTGGCTCATCAGCCACCACCACACCGCTCCGGAGGACGATCACCCGTGAGGCGATCTCCCACAGCTCGGCCGGCTCATGGGTGACGCAGACCACCGCCCGCCCGGCATCGCGCTCGGTGGCGACCCGGTCGCGCAGCGCCCGTGCGGCCGCGGCGTCGAGCGCGGTGAACGGTTCGTCCAGCAACAGGAGCGCAGGGTTGTGCATCGTGGCACGCGCAAACGCGAGCCGCTGCAACATCCCCTGCGAAAAACCGAACACGCGCGAGTCAGCGCGCGAGGTGAGGCGCGCATCCGCTAACGCCTGCTCAACACGGGATGCGACACTGTCGAGTCCATGCAACTCTGCCGCGAATCGCAGGTTCTCCCGCG
The DNA here is from genome assembly GCA_038326215.1 of Gemmatimonadales bacterium. Classification (GTDB taxonomy): domain Bacteria; phylum Gemmatimonadota; class Gemmatimonadetes; order Gemmatimonadales; family GWC2-71-9; genus Palsa-1233. The sequence continues at coordinate 15,973 of JBBQJU010000010.1, forward strand.
CCGTGAGATCCTCGTAGAGGAACGATTGATGGGAGAGCAAACCGAGCGCACGGCGCGCATCGGGATCGGCGTGGACGTTCCGGCCGAGCACGTCGACCCGCCCCTTCGTCGGTCGCGCGAGGCCGGCGATGCAGCGGAGCAACGTCGACTTCCCCGCCCCGTTGGGGCCCAGCAGCAACACCACTTCCCCAGGGGAGACGGTCAGCTCGACCCCACGCAAGGCGACCACCGCCCCGAAGCGACGCTCGAGACGGTGGGTCTGCAGCAGTGGGGTGTCGGCGGGGGTCATCCGCGGGAGGGTGCCTGAGGCATCCCGGAAGTATAGCGCGGGCAGGCGCCCGCGCCGTTACCGCTCAGTGCGCGGCTTTTCGAAGAGGAAGAGGTCGTCGAGCTTGGTCAGGACCAGCAGGAACTCCAGTTCCGGCGTCACGCCCCGCAGCTTGACCTGCAGCCGCCGATCCGCGGCGTGGCGCTGCACCATGACCAGTGCGCCGAGGCCCGAGGAATCGACCTCACGCGTCCCGGAGAGGTCGACCACCAGCTGCCCATCGCCCTCAGCCAGCTCGTCGAGCAGCTCGTTCGCCGTCCGGCGAAAGGCGTCTCGAGTCGCCAGCCCCAGGGTCGCCGGGGCAAGCAGCTCTCGCGTTGATGGCTGCGTGGTCGTCACGGTCATGGGCCTCCAGCCCTCAGGGTGTCTTGACACCCTTGGAGGCAGGAGCAAGAGGTCTGCCAAACCGAGTTGGGTCAGCGGTGTATGAAATGTTGACAGTAGATAATCGATGATCGATGATCGGTGATCGATGATCGATGATCGATGATCGATCCCGCTACCTTTCCTTTTCTCCCACACCGGTTCTTCACCATGTCCGACCAGCTCCAGACCCTCCTCTCCGAGGAGCGCCGTTTCCCGCCCAGCCCTGCCTTCGCGGCCGCCGCGGTGACCACCGAGGCGACCTACGCTGCCGCCGAGGCCGACCGGCTCGGTTTCTGGGAGGCGGAGGCGAAGCGCTTGGACTGGTTCGCCCCGTGGACCTCGGTCCTGGATTGGAAGCTCCCGCACGCCAAGTGGTTCTCGGGTGGGCGGCTCAACGTCGCGGTGAACTGCGTGGACCGGCACCTCACCGGGGCGCGGCGGAACCAGGCGGCACTGATCTGGGAGGGGGAACCGGGCGACCAGCGGGTGCTGACCTACTGGCAACTGCACCAGGAAGTCTGCCGGGCCGCCAATGCACTCCTCGCCCTCGGCGTGACCCGTGGCGACCGCGTCGCGATCTACCTCCCGATGATCCCCGAGGCGGCGATCGCGATGCTCGCCTGCGCCCGCATCGGCGCGGTGCACTCGGTCGTCTTCGGCGGCTTCTCGGCGGAATCGCTCCGCGACCGGATCAACGACGCCCAGGCCGTCTGCTGCATCACCGCTGACGGCGGGTACCGGCGTGGTCAGGTGCTGCCGCTGAAGCGACTGGCCGACGAGGCGCTGGCCGAGTGCCCGTCGATCACCTCGGTGCTGGTGGTGCACCGCGGGCAAGGCGTCGACCCGACGCAGTGCCCGATGCAGGAGGGGCGCGACCACTGGTGGCACCGGATGCTCGAGGGGCAGAGCGCCGTGAACGCGCCGGAGGAGATGGAGGCGGAAGACCTCCTCTTCATCCTCTACACTTCGGGCACCACGGGGAAGCCGAAGGGGATCGTCCATACGACCGGCGGCTATCTGACGCAGGTTGCGGCCACGACCCGCCACGTCTTTGACCTCAAACCGGGCGACGTCTTCTGGTGTACCGCCGACATCGGCTGGGTCACTGGCCACTCGTACGTGGTCTATGGGCCGCTCGCCAACGGCGCGACGGTGCTGATGTACGAGGGCGCTCCGGACTGGCCCAATCGTGACCGTTTCTGGTCGATGTGCGAGCGCCACGGCGTGACCGTCTTCTACACCGCGCCGACGGCGATCCGTGCCTTCATGAAGTGGGGCACCGCCCACCCGGCCAAGCACGACCTCTCGCGCCTCCGCCTCCTCGGCACCGTCGGCGAGCCGATCAACCCCGAAGCGTGGATCTGGTACCACGAACAGATCGGCCGCGGTCGCTGCCCGATCGTCGATACCTGGTGGCAGACGGAGACGGGCGGGATCATGATCACGCCGACACCCGGCGTGGTGACCACCAAGCCAGGGTCGGCCACCTTGCCGTTCCCGGGGATCGAGGTCGAGCTGGTCGACAGTCATGGCGCTGCGGTCACGAGAGGCGGCGGCTTCCTGACTATCAAGTCGCCGTGGCCCGGGATGCTGCGCACCATCTACGGTGATGATGCGCGCTATCAGGAGACCTACTGGAGCCGCTTCCCCGGTCGCTACTTCGCGGGCGACGGTGCCAAGCTCGACGAGGACGGCTACTGGTGGATCCTGGGTCGGGTCGACGACGTGCTCAACGTCGCTGGCCACCGGATCGGCACCATGGAAGTCGAGAGCGCGCTGGTGGACCATCCCGCGGTCGCCGAGGCAGCCGTGGTCGGCAAAGCGCACGAGCTGAAGGGCCAGGCGATTGCAGCGTTCGTCACGCTCAAGGAGGGCCACCATCCCTCCTCCGAGATGCGCGACGAACTCCGCGAGCATGTGGCCCACAAGATCGGTGCGATCGCCCGGCCGGACGACATCCTCTTCTCCGCCGACCTGCCGAAGACCCGCTCGGGCAAGATCATGCGCCGCCTCCTCCGCGATATCGCCGAGGGGCGCGCGCTGGGCGACACCACGACGCTGGCCGATCCGGCGGTCGTGGCGAAGCTGAAAGAGCAGTATGAAGGGACGGAATCGTAGCAGGGGCGAGGCATGCCTCGCCCCAGCAGCCTCGCCCCAGCAGCGTCGCCCCAGCCGTTCGCCGTTCGCTGTTCGCTGGTCGCCGTTCGCCGATCAGACCTGCAGCTGCGCCCCCAACTCGACCACACGATTCGGCGGCAGCCCGAAATAGCCGGCGGCGCTCTGCGCGTTGCGGGTCATCACCGCGAACAGGCGGGCGCGCCAGGCCGGCATGGCCGCACGGCTGCGCGCGCCTTTCCGGTCGCGCGGTGCGATGATGAGCGTCTCGCGACCGAGGTAGAAGGTCACCTCATTGAGACGGAGCGCGGGGACCTTTCCCTCGGCTGGGGGTGGCAGCTGCTCGGCCGTGGCCGCGAGGATCGCGCCGACATTGGGCGACTCGAGGAAGCCGTACTTCGCGAAGACCTGCACGAAACCCTCGCCCTTGTCGATGACCTCCACCCGGTCGGCCTCGGGCACGGTCGGCACCTGCTCCGCGCTGATGGTCATCAGGATGACCTGCTCGTGCAGCACCTTGTTGTGCTTCAGGTGATGGAGCAGCACCGGCGGCGCGACATCGGGAATCGAGGTCATGATCACCGAGACGCCCGGCACGCGGTGCGGCTTGCGCCGGATCACGTCGGGGATGAAGAGGTCAAGCGGCAGTGACGACTCCTGCAGCATCGCCGTGACCTGTCGGCGTCCGATTTTCCAGGTGCTCATCAGGAGGTAGACCACGCCGGCCGCGGCGAGCGGGACCCAGCCACCGTCGGGAATCTTCAGCAGATTGGCCCCGAGGAAGGCCACATCCACCATCACGAACAGCGTGGTGATCAGCGCCACGCGCCAGACGGGCCAACGCCACAACTGGCGCATCACGATCGCGAAGAGGATCGAGGTGGTGAGCATCGTGCCGGTGACGGCGACGCCGTACGTGGCCGCCAGCGCCGTCGACGACTTGAAGACCAGCACCAGCGCGATGCAGGCAACCCACAGCGCCCAATTGACCCCCGGCATGTAGATCTGGCCGATTTCGGTCGCCGAGGTGTGGATCAGGCGCATCCGTGGGACGAAGCCCAACTGCATCGCCTGCTGTGTCAACGAGAACGCCCCGGAGATCAACGCCTGCGAGGCGACAACGGCGGCACCGGTGGCGATGGCGATCATCGGATAGAGCGCCCAGGCCGGCACCAGCTGGTAGAAGGGATTGGTCACCGCGGTCGGATCGGTCAGCAACAGCGCACCCTGCCCGAAGTAATTGAGCGCCAGCGCCGGCAACACCACCGCAAACCAGGCAAGGCGGATCGGACGTGGGCCGATGTGCCCCATGTCGGCGTAGAGCGCCTCGCCACCGGTGATCACCAGCACCACGGCGGCGAGCACGATGAAGGCGTGGCTCCGTTCGCGCAGGAAGAACTCGAGCGCGTACCACGGATTCAGGGCGTGGAGCACTTCGGAGTTCATCATGATGCCGCGGATCCCGAGCGCCGCAATGCAGATGAAATACACCGTGGTGACCGGGCCGAAGATCTTGCCGATGCCAGCGGTGCCCCGGCGCTGGACCGCGAACAGGGCAGTGATGATCACGCACGCCATCGGGACGATCCAATGCTTGAAGATCGGCGTTGCCACCTCGAGCCCCTCGATGGCGCCGAGGACCGAAACGGCCGGTGTGATCACGCCGTCGCCGTAGAGGAGCGCAGCGCCAAAGAGCCCGACGATCAGGATCAGGCCGCGGCCGACCGTTTGCCCACCGGGCCGCACCAACGCCAGCAGGGCGAGGATGCCGCCCTCGCCCTGGTTGTCGGCGCGCATGACCAACGAGATGTACTTGAAGGAGACGACGAAATTGAGCGACCAGAAGATCAGCGACAGGATCCCGAGGACGTTGTCGTGGGTGAGGGTGATCGCGTGCGGCCCGGAGAAGCACTCCTTGAGCGCGTACAGCGGCGACGTGCCGATGTCGCCGTACACCACGCCCAACGCCGCGAGGGCAAGGCCGGCGAGCGCCTTCCCTTCGGGCGGCTTCCGGTCGTGGCTCACGGGGTCTTGGCGCCGGCCTGGGCAGCGATCAGCGAGTCAACGAGCTGGACCATCCCGTCGGAGTTGAGGCCGGTGTAGATCCGCCCGCCGATCACGAAGGAGGGCGTCGAGCTGACGCCGAGCTTCGCCCCTTCATCCAGCGAGGCCTGGATGCGGCCGGCGTACTTCGCCGACTCCATGCAGCGCTGCCACGCCCCGGTGTCGAGCCCGGCCTCCTTGGCCAGCTCTTTCAGCTTCGACACCGCGCCGCTGGACAGCGCCCACTCGGTCTGATGCTGGTACTGCTTCTCCGACAGCTCCCAGAACTTTCCCTGATCGTTGGCGCAGGCCGCCGAATGGGCCGCGACGCGGGAGTAGGTGTGGATGCCCCCCTCGAGCGGGAAGTCCCGGTAGCGAAAGCGCACCTTGCCGCTCTCGACCAGTCGCGCGCGCACATCGGGGAACTGGACCGTCCCGAAGGCGGCGCAGCCCGGACAGGTGTAGTCGGCGTATTCGGAGATCTCGATCGGGGCCGTGGGGCTGCCGAGGAGGTAGCCGTTGAAGCCCGACGTGTCGGCGGCGGTGACGGTGACGTTGGCCGGGATCGAGACGGCCCCGCCCCCCATCATCCGGTAGGCGAGAAATCCGACTCCGGCGATGGCAATCGCCCCGAGCGCGAGATAGAACGGCTTCTGACCCTGCGCCATGACGTCCTCTGGCGCGCCCACCGGCGAGCGCGGGGCCCGAGAGGGCCTGCTCGATGGGCGCGCGGCTGCCCCGATGAACCGCGCTCGCGCCCCGCCTGTGGCGGTCGGCGACGGGGACCAATCTAACGAAAGAGGGGGGCCGCGTGGGGGGCCAGTTTGCCTTCAGGTGAACAAATTCCCTATATTGCGCGTATCCAAAGCGATGGATCCGGGGGCAATGTCGCCCCCAGCAACATTCAGGGAAGGCGAATGACGAAGAAGAAGACGGCCCCCCGGCCCCCGGCGATGCCCACGGCGTTCGACGCGGCACGGGATGAGCTGTTCAGCCATGTGCTCCGCTGCGGCGTGCTCGATGCCGCCCCGGAGCATCAGAAGGAGTGGATGGACGACACCATGCAGTACATCGCCGACCGCTACCCCGACTTGAACGCCGAGCAGCATGGACAGATCCGCGTCCTCGGCGAACGCTTCTGCCAGCCGGTGGTTCGCCGCGCGCCGGTCGATGCCGTGGTCGAGACGGTCGCAGCGCCGGCGGCCGACGCAGACGTCGAAGCCGACGCCGAGACGGTCGAAGCGACGGCGTAAGCAGCGAACGGCGAGTAGCGAACAGCGAACAGCGGGGTGTCAGGGGATGTTGTCCCGAGGCACCCCGCTTTTCATTTGTCGTCGTTCGCGGTTCGCGGTTCGCCGTCTACTCGACAATCACCTTCGTCTCCACCACGATATCCTCCCGCAGCGACATCATCACCGAGCAATACTTCGTCACACTCAGCTCCACGGCGCGATCGGCCTTCGCCTGCGTCAGCCCCTCGCCAGCGAGGGTGAAGGTGAAGAGGATGTGGTTGTAGCGCCGGGGATGTTCCTCGTTACGGCGCCCGGTCAGGTCCATGGAGTACTTCGTCAGCGTGACCTGCATCTTCTCCAGAATCGAGGTCACGTCGGCACCGGCACAGCCACCCATCGCGAGGAGGAGGGCGACCATTGGCCCTGGTGCCTCCTTGCCGTCGCCG
>JBBQJU010000011.1:0-22413 GCA_038326215.1 Gemmatimonadales bacterium
CCTCGCCCTGTGCGATCGCCCTCGGCGCACCAGCCGCCATGCTCGCCGGGATTGCCCAGGCCGCGAAGCACGGCGTCCTGCTCAAGGGGGGCGCGTCCCTCGAAGCGCTGGCCACGGTACGCGCTGTGGCCTTCGACAAGACGGGGACGCTGACGATGGGCCGGCCCGAGGTGACGGATGTGACGCCGATGCCCGGCGTCCCCATCCCGGAGCTCCTCGGCATCGCCGCCGCCGTCGAGGCGAGGTCGCAGCACCCGCTCGCGCAGGCGGTGGTCCGACGCGCCGCAACGGACGGCGTGAGTCTCCCCGAGGCAGGCGAGCTGCAGAGCATGACGGCGCGTGGTGTGCGGGCTGACGTCGCGGGGCTGCCGGTGCTGATCGGCAGCGCCAGACTCTGGACCGATGATGGCGTCGCCTTCCCGGCCGAGGTGACCGCCGCGTTGGCGGAAATGAGTGACCGAGGGCGCAGCATGATGATCGTCCGTCACGGCGATCGGTGGCTCGGCGTCCTCGGCTTGCTCGACCCGCCGCGGCCATCCGTCCATGCCACGCTCGATCGGCTGCGTGCGCTACACCTCAAGCCACTGGTGATGCTCACAGGGGACCACCGCGGTGTCGGTGAGGCGATCGGTCGGGAGGTTGGCGTCGATGAGGTGCGCGCCGACCTCCTCCCCGAGGACAAGGTCAACGCCATTCACGAACTGATGGCGGCCCATGGCACGATGGTCATGGTGGGCGATGGCGTGAATGACGCGCCGGCACTCGCCGCGTCGACCGTGGGGATTGCGATGGGAGGCGCGGGGACGGCCGCCGCCCTGGAAACCGCTGATGCTGCCCTGATGGGCGATGATCTCGCGCGACTGCCGTGGGCGATCGGCCTGGCCCGGGCGACGCGCCGCATCGTGCATCAGAATCTGGCCATCGCCGGCGGCGTGATGCTGGTGCTGCTGATTCTCGCCGCGAGTGGGATCCTGACGATCGGGCCCGCGGTGATCGGCCATGAAGGGAGCACGCTGGTGGTGATCGCGAATGCGTTGCGGTTGTTGGGGTACAAAGAACGGTAGCGAGCAGCGAACCGCGATTTGCGAACGGCGGTACGGGGTGAGGAGTGAGGGGGAACGGCCCCCTGACCCTTCACCCCTCACCATCAGCGAAGCGGGTTCGCCGCTCGCTGTTCGCCTTTCGCTGCTGGCTACCGCCGCTTCCCAAACGACCTCAGCAACTGCTCCATCGCCCCAGCATCGGCGGCGTGGAGGTTCGCCTGCAGCTGCGCCAGGGCGCGGTCGGCGGCGAAGGTATCACCGGCCCCGCGCGCGGCCAGAACGAGGCCGGCAAGGGTGCGGGAACGGCCGGGAGTCCGCGCGAGCGCCGCGTTGAATGCGATCTGGGCCTCTGCATAGCGGCCGATCGTCAGGAGCAGTTCGCCGTGTGCCTCGTGGGCGGGGCGAAGGACCCCCGGCGGGCCGAAGTCCATCGGCAGTGAGGCCTCGAGGCGCACCGCCTCGCCGGACACGCGGATCGCCGAATCGGGAGACCCCGCCATTTGGAGGGCGATCGCCCGGGTCTGCGGCTCGATCAACCGCAGCAGCGTGTCACCGGGCTTGCTCCGACGCAGCGCGGTCATCCGGTCCGCCAGATCGGCCACGTCGGCGGACATCTGTCGGCGCCATTCATCCACCGTCCATGCCAGGAGCCGGAGCGGCTGAGACAGCATCTCGGGCGTGCGCTCACTGTAGGGGACCTGATCGAAGAGGCCGACCGCGAACTGCCACTCGAGCGCGCGCTGCGCCAGGCCGTCCCGTCGCGCTGGCGGCGCGTCGGCCGGGAGGATGGCTGTCTGACGCTGCAACCAGAGATTGGCATCACGCCATTTGCCCTGCTGCAGGCGGGCGTAATGGAGCCACCAGGTGTAATGCCCTGGCGTCCAGTTCAGTGAATCGCTGTTCCCGCGCACCGCCTGCATGGCAACCACGTTCTGCCGCGCCACGTCGTCCCACATGCCGAGCGCGAGGAAGATGTGGGTCGTCATGTGCTGCGCATGGCCGGCCGCTGGCGCGATGACGGAGTAGGCGCGTGCCGCGTCGAGCCCCAGGATGGCGTGGTCGGGGTCGTCGAAGGCATGGATCACGAAGTGGGCGGCACCAGGATGTTGCGGTGATCGCTGAAAAACGTCGAGGGCAATTTTCCCAGCGCGCATATAGTCGGGAATGTCGCGCACACCTTGCTTCACGCCGAGGAGGGCGAGAGCATGAAAGGTGAGCGACTCGTCATCCGGAAAGTCGCGCGCAAGTCGCGCCATCGCCTGCTCGTAGAGCGAGTCGCGGACTGCCTTGGGGCCATCGGCCCAAAGCGCCTCCGCCGCCCCGAGCCATGCGGCCTCGCGCGGGGTCGGTGCCTTGGCTGCGCGGGCCGCAGGTGTCGGTCCGAGTCGCGCAAGCACTGCTTGCGCCTGGGCCGCATCGCGCTCGTTCCATACGGGGTGGTTGTGGGTCATGGCCTCGCCCCAGTACGCCAGTGCGAATCCCGGCTCCGCCTCCTGTGCCCGTCGGAAGGCCGCCGCGGCCTTCTCGTATTCGAAGGAGTGCATCCAGAGCACGCCCTCCTCGAACGCACGCTGCGCCCCCCGTCCCGCCGAGGTCGGGAAGGAAATCACCCCGAGACGCGGCATGTCCTGTCCGGCCGCAGGGCAGGGGCTCAGCAGCGCCATGAGGAGCGTGGATAGAAGAAATGAACGGAGGGGCGACATCGCGGTTCCTGAGAGAGGGATACCCTCAATGTCGCGCCGGATTCCGATCTTCGCCACGCTCCCCCTGTTGCCCTTCTCCGTCTATCATCCAACTTCGATGATCGATCATCGATCATCGATCATCGATTACACTTCCAGCACCCGTCCTTGCCTGGAGCCCCGCCATGTCCCGTATCGGTGAAACGATTCGTGCCGCCGTGCTCGACAGCCCCAACGCGGCCCCTCGGGTCGTGGCCTTTGGGACGCCGACCCTCTCCCCGGGATCGGCGCTCCTTCGCACGCTCTATTCCGAGGTCTGCGGGACCGACGTACACATCTGGCGCGGTCGCATGCCGGGGGTGCCCTTCCCGATTATCCCAGGCCACGTGAGCATCGGCGTGCTCGCGGCCGTGAGTGGGAAGTTGCTCGACATCCATGGCGCGCGGTTCAAGGAAGGGGATCTGGTCACCTTTCTCGACGTGCATGGCACCTGCGGCAACTGCTGGTATTGCCTCGTCGCGAAGCAGACCACGCGCTGCCCGCATCGGCGGGTCTACGGGATCACGTACGGCGTCGATGACGGCTTGCTCGGTGGCTGGTCGGAGGCGATCTACCTCAAGCCCGGCCTCAAGATGATCCGGATTCCCACCGGCCTCCGCCCCGAGACCTTTATCGGGGGTGGCTGCGGCCTGGTGACCGCAGTCCACGTGATGGACCGCGCCGATGTGCAGCTCGGGCAGACGGTGGTCGTGCTCGGCGTCGGACCAGTGGGGCAGTCGATCATCGCGCTCTCGGCACAGGCCGGGGCTGGGCAGGTGATCGCCATTGGCGAGCCCGTCGACCGCCTCGGCTATGCCAAGCGGATGGGCGCGACGCATGTGATCGGGCTCGACCTCCCGCCAGCGGACCGCGTGGCCGAAGTGCGGCGGATGACGCAGGGCCGAGGCGCCGACATCGTCATCGAGGCCACGGGCGCACCGGCTGCGGTGACCCAGGCACTCGATCTGGTACGCGATGGTGGCCGTGTCGTGGTCTGTGGACAGTACTCCGACCACGGCGACACACCGCTCAACCCGCATCGGCAGATCAATCGGACGCATGTCGAGATCCGGGGCGTCTGGGGCTCCGACTACTCGCACTTTCACCGTGCCGTCGAATTCGCCACCCATTGGGGCGATCGGATTCCCTGGGCTGAACAGGTATCGGGGCGCTACCCCCTCGATCGGGTCCAGGAAGCGCTCGAGGCGGTCGAGCAGCGACGCGTCCTCAAGGCACTGGTGGTGCCAGGCGCCTCCGCGTGACCCCCGCAGAGCCGGCGCGTCCGGCGACCGAAGCGCTCGCCGCGTGGTTCCTTGGCCCCGGGGGTGAGAACGCCGCCGAGCTCGAGCAACTGGCGGCCGAGGCGATTCGCGATCATGTCACATGGCGGCGTGACTTCCATCCGGAAGACGGCGCGGTCCTCTCCCCCGAGCGCATCACCGCGCCGGGGGCGGCTGCCGCACGGGCTCTGCTGGCCCGCGAATTTCGGTCACTCCTTGTTGCGCTCAAGCAGGACGTCCCGTTCTACAGCGGGCGCTACCTCGGCCACATGCTCGGCGAGCAGACGCTGGCCGCCCAGCTCGGCTATCTGGCGGCGATGCTCTACAATCCGAACAACGTCGCCGCCGAGGTGTCGCCGGTCACGACACGGCTCGAAGTGGAGGTGGCCGAGCAGCTCGCGGCGATGATCGGCTATCCCGATCAGGCGTCGTGGGGCCACCTGACATCGGGCGGCACCATCGCGAACTTCGAGGCGCTCTGGATTGCACGGAGCATCCGCTACCATGGGGTGGCGCTCGCCCTCGCGGCCGCCGGCACCGGTGTCTCGCTGATGATCCGCCTCCCCGACGGCACCCGCCGTGACCTGCGCGATCTCTCGCTGTGGCAATTGCTCAACCTGCAACCCAGTGACACCCTCGACGCTGACCGGGATTTCCATCAGCTCCTGCCGGTGGCCGAGGCACGTGCTGCGCTCGACGCGCACTCGCTCGCGACGGTCGGGTATCAGGACTATGCGCACCAGCTCTCCAGCGCGTACGGGAGTGCGCTGGCGCCGGGCGTGGTGCTGGTGGCTTCGACGGCGCACTACTCGTGGGAAAAGATCACCCGTGCCCTGGGTATTGGTGGGCGGTGCATGCTGGCAGTGCCCGTCGATGCCCACGCGCGGATGGATCCGGCGGCGCTCTGGTCGATCCTGCAGGAGTGCGCGGTGACCCGGACCCCGGTGCTGGCGCTGGTCAGTGTCTGCGGCAGCACGGAGGAAGGAGCGGTTGACCAGCTTGATCAGATTGCTGCGGTGCGTGAACGCGCGGCACGCGAACTGGGGCTCACCTTTCACTGGCATGCCGACGCCTGCTTCGGCGGATACGCAGCCTCGGTGACCCGCGGGGCCGATGGCGCACGTCGGCGCGGGGCCGCGATTCGCGCGGAGACGGGGCTTGCGTGGCCGACGGATGCCTGGGTCGCGGCGATGACAGCGCTCGAGCAGACCGACTCGGTGACCATCGATCCGCACAAACTCGGGTACATCCCCTATCCGGCAGGCGCATTCCTGCTGCGCGATCGACGCGCCCGCGCACTGGTCGCGATCGACCCGCCGTACCTCTCGCCGTCGACACACGACGCGCGGGATGACGAGCGGTTCCTCGGTCGATGGATTCTCGAGGGATCGAAGCCTGGGGCGGCGGCCGCCGCGGTATGGCTCTCCCATCGGGTGGTGCCGCTCGACGAACGTGGCTACGGCACCATCATCGCGCGGGCCGTGGCCGGCGCGCATCGGCTGCACGCAGCACTCGCCGTCCCAGGTACCGTGCGCCTGCCGGCGCCTGACCTCTCGGTGGTGAACTGGGTAATGACCAGCCCCGACCTCCACGGTCTCGCCGCCCTCAACGCGATGAACGAATCGATCTACCGCCAGCTCTCGCCGGGCGACGAGACGCCGAGCTACTACATCACTCGAACGCGGCTGACATCACCCTCGGCGGACGGCATCGTCCGGCCGCTGCTCGGGGCGTTGGGGGTCTCGGAGGCGGAGTGGCGTGAGGCAGGGTTGGTGGTGCTGCGGGCGGTGGTGATGACGCCGTATCTGATCGACCCGCCCGGGACCGCGGATCATTGCGCCGGAATGGTGGCGGCGTTGGACCAGGCCAGGCAGCGCGCGGTCGCCGACCTCAGCTGAAGAGCGGGCGCGGCTCGCCGGGACCGACGCCAAGCCAGGCGCAGAGGACGGGGTAGAGGTCCACGGTGCGGAGCGCCCCCGAGGGCAGGGACCGATTGGACCAAGCGGGCGTGAGCATGTGCCCGGCGATCAACGACCCATGCCCTGACTTGTGCTCCGGGTACTCCCACGACTCCCGGAAGTCCCAGCCCTCGGCGGCGGCAATCACGAGGTCGCCTGTCCGCGTGGCCTGGAATTGATCGAGCAGCGACACCGGTCCGTCGGGGAACGGGCCGTCGATGGTGCGTGCCAGCCACTCGCGATGATCATGCGTGGCATCGGCGCCGATCTGGAGTGGATCGCCGCTTGCCCGCGTGTAGTGAATGGCCTCGCCCTGGCGGCGCAATGTTGCCTCGCCGGCCTGTGAGGCCACGCGCACACCGCCGTGTCCATCCTCTCCTGCCACCAGCGCGATCGCGGCCTCTGCTGTGAGGGCGGCGATTGCATCGCCTGCCACGCCGAGGGCACCGGACTCGCGAAGCGCCGCGAGCGGATGACGCGCCGCGCGCGGCGTGTTCGGCTGCGCGTAGAGTGCGGCCTGCGCATTGCCGGCCACCATCACCGCCACCTGCGGATCCTTCGTCCAGAGGACGGGATGCGCCAGCGTCCGTGCGCCGCGCCGCCGGAACCAGGTGGCGAGGTCGAGGTGGTGGTGTACCGGGGCCGCGCCGTGGTCACTCACGATCATGATCAGCGTGTCGTCGAGCCGGCCGAGGGCGCGCAGCCGTTCGGTCAGGGCGCCAACGGTGGCGTCCACCTTGCGGAGCGAATCGAGGACGCGGGGCGATTCGGGTGTTGCTGCGTGGGTGTGCCCATCGACAGCGGGGAACTGCGCGAAGCAGAAGCGCCAATCGCCCCCGGCCTGCGCCAGCAGTTCGGCGGCGACGGCGTCATCGCCCGGCTGGTGATTCTCGGTGTAGTGGGAGACCGTCCCCCACCACTTCCGGGCGCCCTGGATCCGGTCGGCCTCGGTGGGGAGTCCGCGGGTGACCATCGAAAAAATCGCGATGCTCTCCGGCACCAGTTCGAAGATCGTGGCCACATCCGGCGCGATGTCGCGATTGAGGTGCCCAGCCTGCCAGCCGCAATAGCTGCGCACCGCGTCACGGTCGGCCCACCAGCGGCCAGCGTAGGCCTGACGGTCCAGCCAGCGGATCGAGGGGACGTTGCAGCGGCCTGGCAGCGCCCCGGTCAGGAAGGGGAGGTAGGCGACGCTGGTGGTGGAGGGAAAGGCGGTCGCCGCACGTGACCGACTGCCACCCGCCGTGAGGGCGGCGAGATGGGGGAGGTGGCCGGCGGCGAGTTCGCGTTCGGCGACATCGGCGCGGAGGCCGTCGATCAGCAACAGGATGGCGCGTTTCACGCCGAGCAAACTAATGTGCGCGGGATAATATTTCAGCCGCGGCAGGCACTCCGAGGCAGCTCACGCGCCGAACGCCCCCCTCTAGCAGCGAGTTGCCGCATGGCACGTGACCACGGTCCGGTCGAGCAGGCGAAGGACGCGGTGCACTGGGCGGCCGGTGGCCCGCGCGCGGTGCGTCGCTTCTGGCATTCGCTCGGTCCCGGGCTGATCACGGGGGCGGCGGACGATGATCCGTCAGGTATTGCGACCTATTCGATCGCTGGCGCCCGCTTCGGGACCTCGCTCCTCTGGATGTCGCTGCTGACCTGGCCGATGATGGCGGCGGTCCAGTCGATGTGCGCCCGGATTGGCATGGTGACCGGCCACGGGCTCGCGGCGTCCCTGCAGCAACGGTTTCCGCGTCCGATCCTCCTGGTGATGTGCATCGGCTTGTTGATTGCCAACACCATCAACATCGGCGCGGACCTCTCCGGGATGGCCGACGCCGCCGAACTGATCACCGGGATCAACTCCCACATCCTGGTGGTGATCTTCGGCGGGATGATTGCCTGGGCCACGGTGCAATTGCGCTACGCCGTCTTCGCCCGCGGGCTCAAGTGGTTGGCGCTGGTGCTCGGCGTGTACATCATCGCCGCAATCGACCTCAAGCCGGTGTGGAGCTCCGTGCTCCACGACACCTTCCTGCCGAGCGGTCTCAACTCGCCCGAGGCGTGGTCCACCGTGGTGGCGATCCTCGGCACCACGATCTCGCCGTACCTCTTCTTCTGGCAGGCGAGTCAGGAAGTCGAGGAGGAAAAGGCCGCCGGGAGGCTCACCGAGGAGTCACGGCGCGGGGCGACCGACGCACAGATTCGCGCGCGGAAGCTCGATGTCGGTTTCGGGACCTTCTTCTCGAACCTCGCCATGTTCTTCATCATCCTCACCACGGCCCTGACGCTCCACAAGGCGGGGCTGACGGAGCTGGCAACCGGGGCCGAAGTGGCGAAGGCGCTCGAGCCGCTGGCGGGACGCTTCTCGTCCTGGCTCTACGCGATCGGCGTCATCGGCACCGGGGCGCTGGCCATCCCCACCTTGGCGGGTTCCGCGGCGTATGCCTTCGCCGAGACGCTGGGCTGGCAACAGGGGATGGACGAGGAGTTCAAGCGGGCCAGGCCCTTCTACGCCGTCGTGGTCGTCTCGATGCTGATCGGCGTGCTACTCGACTTCGCCGATGTCTCACCGGTGAAAGCCCTCTACTGGACCGCGGTCCTGAACGGGGTGCTCGCGCCGTTCCTGCTGACGGCGATCCTCATGGTCGCGGGAAACACGTCCATCATGCAGGGTCAGCCGTCGTCACGGCTGGGGATGGTGACGGTTGCCGTGACGACAGTGGTGATGTTCGGGGCAGCGGTGGCGATGTTCGCGACGAGATAGCGCCGTTCGCCATGGCTTCAGCAGCCCCGGAGTGCTCGTGGTGCTGGTATCGCCGACCCCCCACGACTCGCGTTGAAGGCGGTGAGCTCCGGCCCCACGATCTGCGCCCAGCGAGCACTCAGCATTGACAGCTCCTTGCAGGTGGTGGTCAATGCGGCACGCATGGACGGAGTTGGCGCCAGGTCGGCGTTCTCCTGCGCCCCCAACTGACCAGCGAGCGTACCGTTCACGCCACGGAAGGTCGGCGCCGCTGCTGCGCCACCACGCCCGCCGCGCCCCTCGCCGGCAATCGAGTCGATCATCGCGGTGATCCGAGCTGCCGCCGCCGCATCACTTCCGGCCGCTGTGGTGACGGCGGTGCGAAGTGCCGCGGCCGCCTGCTGCCCGTCCCAGGACGCGCGCATGCCCGCGGTGATCTTGGTCAACAACGAGTCCTGCGCCTTCAGGGCAGTCAAGGTCGCGGGCGACCGGGGATCGTTCCGGACCGTGACCCGCTGCGTGCTGATTGCGCCGTCCACGGTCAGGCGCAGGGTGTACACCCCCGGCAGGGCGAGCGCGCCCTCGGGGGAGGCTGGCGTCAATCCCGGGTTGGCGTTGATGCCATAGCTGTGGCTGAAGGCCGGTGGTGGATCGCGGCGGAGGTCCCAGTTGACGCGGTGGGCGCCGACCATCGTCTTGAGTGGCGACGGGACCGCGACCCAGAAGTTGGGGTGGGGTGGCCGTGCCGCCTCGTCGACCGGGGCCACCGGCCTACTCGAGAAGTGGCGCACGACGGCACCCATCGCGTCGAGGACGTCGAGGCGCACTTCTTCACGCGGCGCCGCGCCGAGCCAGTAGTCGATGATCACGCCATCGGCCGGATTCAGGGCATGCGGCATCTCAGGCGGCAGTGGCGTGTCGGCGTTCACATTTCGCCGTACTCGGACGGCATCGCCCGGGGCAAAGAGGTGCCCGCGATCGGCGACCAGCGTCGGCGTGAGCTGCCGGAGCCGCGAGATGTCGTCCAGAATCCAGATCCCCCGCCCGTGGGTTCCGGCGATCAGGTCATTCCCCTTGATCTGCAGATCGCGGTACGGTGCGTTCGGCAGATTCTGCATCAGGGACTGCCAGTGCTCACCATCATCGAACGAGACGTGGACCCCGGCTTCCGTCCCGGCAAAGAGCAATCCGGGCTGCTTCGGGTCTTCGCGGATCACGCGAGTGAAGCTGCCACTCGGCTCGCCCACCGGGAGCCCCGTCACGATCTTCGTCCACGTCTTCCCGAAGTCGCGCGTCCGGAAGAGATAGGGACGGTGGTCGCCGCCACGCAGATACTCGATCGCGGCGTAGGCCGTGCCCGCGGCGGTGTGTGAGGCCTCGAGCGCGGAGATATTGGCGCGGCGAGGGATCGGCAGACCGGGAATGGTGACGTCCGTCCAGTGCATCCCGCCATCCCGGGTGACGTGGATCAGCCCGTTGCCGGTGCCGACCCAGATCGTTCCAGGTGCGACGGGAGAGGCCGCCATGGACTCGATGGCGCCGCGACCGTTGGTGACATTCACGGCGGCAGCGGAATCGAGCCCGGCCGGGATGCCAAGCTCCGGCGAGATTCGTGTCCAGTGCGCACCACCGTCGATCGTGCTCACGACATAGTTGAGTCCGGCGATCAACTGGTGCTGGTTCCACGGGGCGAAGAGCATCGGGGCCGTCGAGGTGGCTCGTGCCTTCGCGGCCGGATCGACCGCCGGACTGACGTTGATCCATTGCTCGCTGGGATAGAAGATCTTGACGATGCCGCCACCGCTGGCGTAGACGATGTCCGGATTGAGTGGGTCTGGAAGCATGGTGCCCCATTCCCAGCCGTTCACCGAGTTCCAGTCGAACATCGTGATCGCACCGTAGTTGCCCCGACTGCGCGTGCGGATCGCGCCGGCATCCTGTTGCGTGGCGTAGATCCAGTACGGAAAGGAATTGTCGGCGGCAACATGGTACACCTGCTCCGTGCTCTGGTTGTACCAGCTGCTCCAGGTGGTACCGCCGTCGAGGGATGCCGTCAGCCCCTGGTCATAGCCGAAGAGCATGCGTTGGCCATTGGTCGGGTCGATCCACATCTGCTGCGGGTCATCACCACCCGGTGCACCCTTGAAGCCGGTGAATGTCTTGCCGCCGTCCGTCGAGCGATAGCTGGCCGTCGCGAGCGTATAGACGATGTCAGGATTCTTCGGGTCGACATAGACGCCGCAGCTGTAGCCGCCCTGACCATTCCGGATGCGGACGTCGTCGGCCGCCATCTGCCGCCACGTCGTGCCGCCGTCGTCCGAGCGGTAGAGGCCGGTGTTGGTGATGAAGTAGAGGCGCTGGGCATTGGTGCCCATGGCCACGGCGATCGAGGTACGCCCAGTCAGCCGCGGCAGTCCGGTACCCTTCACCTCCTGCCACGTGACGCCGTTGTCGGTGGAGCGGAAGATCGTGGTCTGCGGCCGGGCCGTGTCGGGGCGCGCGGCCAGCGAGAACTGCGGCGAACGCAGCCGGTCCTCGGAATAGGCCGGCGGGGCATAGTGGCGCATCGTCGTCGCGTACATGACGTTCGGGACGTCAACGGCCCGCGCCAGCTTGGCGATGCCGGTTTCGTCATCGAGGAAGAGCGTGCGTGTCCACGTCCGTCCGCCGTCGGTGCTGCGGAAGACGCCGCGTGATTCGCTCTTGACGAGCGGGTCGCCGAGCGAGCCGATCATCACGATCTCTGGATCGCGTGGATCCACCAGCATCGTCTGAATGTGGCGCGTTTCGGCGAGCCCAAGGTGCTGCCAGCTCGTGCCGGCGTCGACTGACTTGTACACGCCGTTCCCCTGATCGAGCGTCCCACCGGTGAGCATGTCGCCGGTGCCGACATAGATCACGTTCGGATCGGATGGCGCCACCTCCACCGCCCCCACGGACGCGACCTCCTTCACCGCGTCGAAGATCGGGTACCAGGTCTGCCCCGCACTGGTCGTCTTCCAGACGCCACCGCCGGGGAAGCCGGCGTAGAAGGTGCCCGCTTCACCGATCACGCCGGTGACGGCGGCAACGCGCCCGGCACGGAACGGCCCAACGTTGCGCCATTGCAGGCCGGCAAGGAGCCGCGAGTCGACCGGACCGGTCGTCTTCGTCTGGGCCGCAAGCGGTCCCGAATTGAGGACGGCGGCGAGCGCCGCGAGGCGAAAACAGAGTGCGCGCGTCATGACGGCGTCCTTGCGGTGGGAGCGGGGGTGGGGCAGGTGGATTGGCTGGCAGAGTATACCTCCGAAAGCGGGCGGGTATCTTCCGAGATGCGATCTCTCTGGTCTGACACCGACGCCGCCCGTTGCACCACGCCCCTCGAATTCCGGGTGTACTCCTCCCGATTGCTGGGGCAGGATCCCGCCTTGGTGCTTCACGGTGGCGGGAACACCTCCGTGAAGGCGACGGTGCCGAATCTCTTCGGCGACGACGAGGCGATCCTCCACATCAAGGGGAGTGGCTGGGACCTGGCGACGATCGAGGCGGCGGGCTTCGCGCCGGTCCGGCTCGACGTGCTCCAGCGAATGGCCGACCTGGCGGTCCTCGCCGACCGCGACATGGTGCGCGCCCAGCGCGCGGCGATGATCGACCCCGGCGCGCCGACACCATCGGTCGAGGCGATTCTCCACGCCATCATCCCGTTCGCCTACGTCGACCACACCCATGCCGACGCCGTCGTGGCGGTGAGCAACTCACCGGGTGGCGAGGCCGCCATCCGCGCGATCTATGGCGAGCGCGTGCTCGTGGTCCCGTATGTGATGCCCGGCTTCGAGCTGGCGCGCGCAGTGCGCGAGCGGACGCGCGTGACCGACTGGAGCGCACTCGACGGCATCGTCCTCCTCAACCACGGCGTCTTCTCGTTTGGAGACGACGCCAAGAGCAGCTATGAGCGGATGATCGCGCTGGTCTCCCGCGCCGAGGACTATCTGGCCACACGAGGGGCCTCGTTGGCGCCCCCGACCGCGGTGCAGGGCGCCGCACTCGACCGCGCTGCACTGCACGAGCTGGCGGCACTGCGGCACGGGGTGGGGGTGCTGCGGGGTGCCCCAGTGGTTGCGGCACTCGATCGCACCGCCGAGAGTGTCGCCTTTGCGGCGCGTGCCGACGTGGCCAGCGTCGCCACCCGTGGGCCGCTGACGCCCGATCATGTCATCCGCACCAAGCCGACGCCGCTGGTCGTCAGTGGTGATTGGAACACCGCCCTCAGCCGCTACGCCGACGCGTACCGCGGGTACTTCGCTCGGCATGCCACACCGGATCTGACCTGCCTCGACCCCGCCCCGCGCTGGATCATCTGGCCGGGCGTCGGCTTCGTCGCGGTCGGTGGCTCGGTGAAGGACGCGGCGATCGTGACCGACCTCGCGCGCCACACCGCACGGGCTATTGGATGGGGCGAACTGCTCGGTGGCTGGACGCCCCTCCGCGAAGCCGATCTCTTCGCCATGGAGTATTGGGAACTCGAGCAGGCCAAGCTGACACAGAGCGGGGTACCGTTACCGCTGCAGGGGAGGGTCGCGCTGGTGACCGGGGCCGCGAGCGGCATCGGCCGCGCCGTAGCGCTGGCACTGCACGCGCAGGGGGCGGCGGTGCTGGCAACCGATATCAACGCTGAGGTCACGGCGCTTTCAAGTGGCGGCTCGCTCGTTGGCTGGGTCGCCGATGCCACGAATGCGGTTGCGATGGCCGCGGCGATTGCCGAATGCGTGCGCCGCTTCGGCGGGCTCGATCATGTCGTGAGCAACGCCGTAGCCTTTGGGGCGGGGCAGCGGATCGAGCAGCTCGACGACGCGCGCTGGGCCGAGAGCCTGCAGCTCAACCTGACCAGCCACATGACGCTACTCCGGAGTGCGGTGCCGTTTCTGCGGCTCGGCTTCGATCCGAGCGTGGTGATCATCGGGTCGAAGAACGTGCCGGCGCCGGGGCCGGGTGCGGCGGCGTATTCGGTCGCGAAGGCAGGTCTGGCGCAGCTGGCAAGGGTCGCCGCCCTCGAGCTGGGCCAGGACGGGATCCGGATCAACACGGTGCACCCGCACCTGGTGGTGGACACCGCGCTCTGGACCCCCGAAGTGCTGGCCGCGCGTGCCGACGCCTATGGACTGACAACCGAGGAGTACATCCGCAACAACCTGCTCGGCGTCGAGATCACCACACGCGACGTCTCCAACGCGGTGGTGGCGCTGCTGGGCCCGACCTTCGCGAAGACCACCGGTGCACAGATTCCGATCGACGGCGGCAGCGACCGCGTGGTCTGATCAGGCGTGTTCGGGGAAGAGCCCGAGCAGCCCCGCCTCCGAGGCCGCACAGACGCCGCGCTCCGTGATGAGGGCGGTCACGAGTCGGGCCGGGGTGATATCGAACCCGGGGTTGTGGGCCGCGACGCCGGTCATCGCGTGGATCTCCCGCGGATCGCGCTCCTCGATCGGAATGGAGATGCCATCGCGCACCTCCCAGTCGATGCTCGACGACGGGGCGGCCACATAGAACGGGAGCTGCGTGTCCTGCGCCGCGAGTGCCTTGAGGTAGGTCCCGATCTTGTTGGCCACGTCTCCGGTTCGCGTGGTCCGATCGGTCCCCACGATGCAGGCATCGACCTTTCCTTGCCGCATCAGTAACCCGCCAGCGTTGTCGACAATGACCGTGTGCGGCACACCATGCTGCCCCAGCTCCCACGCCGTCAGGTAGCCCTGGTTGCGGGGGCGCGTCTCGTCCACCCAGACGTGAACAGGGATGCCGGCGTCATGGGCACGGTAGATCGGGCCGAGGGCGGTGCCCCAGTCGATGGTCGCGAGCCAACCGGCGTTGCAGTGGGTCAGGAGTTGCACCGGCCGCTCCGGGTGCCGCTGCCAGAGGGCGCGGAGCAGCGGTTCCCCATGCGCGGCCATCGCGGCACATGCCACGACATCCTCGTCGGCCATCATCGCGGCGGTCTGCCAGGCGGCCTCGACGCGTGCTGTGGGGGCGAGTGGGCGGAGGTGGGTCGCCATCCGGTCGAGGGCCCAGCGAAGGTTGACGGCGGTGGGGCGGGTGGCCAGCAACACGTTGGTCGCAGCATCGAGCGCGGCGTCTGAGGCGTCGATCTGCATGGCGAGCGCGATGCCGTAGGCGCCCGCCACGCCGATCAGTGGCGCGCCGCGGAGCTGCATGCTGCGAATGGCGTGCGCCATGGCGTCGAGGGAGTCGAGACGGACCACCACGAACTCGTCCGGGAGGCGCGTCTGGTCGATGATCTCGACGCGGCGGCCATCGGGTGCGGGCCAGAGGGTACGGGTCGGTTGGCCAGCGACGTTCACGGGTGGCTCCAAAGCGGGGCGAGAGGTCTGAGAATAACCTCGCCATCCGACGGCCGCCGCCCCGGGGTATACTCCATCCTTCCCTGCTTCGTGGAGTCCGTCATGCCGCCGTTGCTTCGCTCCGTGCGCGCGTCCGCCATCTTGCTCCTTGTGGGCTGTGCCTCGTCAAAGCCATCCGAGGCCGTCGACAGTGCCGCGGTGGCGGCCGCTCGTGCCGACTCGCTCGCGAAGGCGGCCGTCGTCGAGGGAGGCGCACTGCGTGACTCGGCGCAGGCTACGTTGGCCACGCTCCTCAAGAATCCGGCGAGTGCCGTCTTCGACAGCGTGGTGGTGATGCAGCCGCCGGCCGTTGGTGACCGGCTCCCACCGATGGTGGTCTGCGGGCGCATCAACGGGAAGCCGGGGATCGGCGGGCGTCAGGCGCCGACGCGCTTCGTGTACCAGACGAAATTCGCGCTCTTCGTGGAGGAGTCGGCGAATCGGCAGGCGTTTGAGGAGCTGGTGGGGCGGACGTGCGGGGCGACCGGGGCGCGGGTGATCGTCCCCTGATGTAGGGGTGGCCCGGGGGCTGGCACCGCTGAACTACTCACGTAGAGACGCAGAGGGGAAGAGATGACTCGATTGATGATGCGGGCGGTGCGGGTGTCGGTCACCGCGCTCTTGGCTACCGTCGCCATAGTGCCGCTCGCGGCCCAGGCCACCCTCACCGCGGGGGCGCTGCAGGTCACCGTGGGGCGCGTGGGTACGCTCACCGCCCTCCGCAACGCCACCACCGGCACGAACTATCTGCACCCGACACAGCCGGCGCCGCTCCTGACGCTGGTCAGCGGTGGCACGCGGTATCTCCCCACGGCGCTCACGGTTTCAGCGAGCCGAGCCGGGAAAGTGCTCACGTTGCAGTACGCCCCTACCGGCGTCCGCATTGTGGTCCGTGCGCGGGAGACGGCCACGCATGTGGCGCTGGAGATCGTCAGCGCACTTCCCGAGGCGAAGGTCGAGGCCGTGGTATGGGGCCCCTACCCGACCACGATCACCAAGACGATCGGTGAAGTGATCGGCGTGGTGCGCGATGGTACCACCTCGGTCGGGTTGCAGATCCTCAACGCGAAGACTCTCGGCGGCGATCTTCCGAACAACGAGGGGAGCACCTGGGCGCGGGGAATCGCGGCGGTCGCGATCCCGGGAGGGAGTGCGATCCAGGCCTACGCCATCAATCGTGCGCGTGAACGCCGCGTCGATGCCTGGGGCGGGACGCGGAAGAACATGCCGGTCATTCCAATCCCCGGCGAGACGGTCGTCGGCAGCGCCATTGCCCTCTTCTCGGCGTCCGAGGCAGAGACGTTCGATCGCTTGGAGCGAATTGGTTTGGCCGAAGGGTTGCCGCATCCGACGATTGATGGCGTGTGGTTCCCGAAGTCACCGCTCTATGGCCGCTCGTACTTGATCTCGTCCTTCGGCGAAAATGAAGTCGACGAGATGATCGCCTACACCAAGCGTTCGGGGCTCTACTCGTTATACCACGAAGGTCCCTTCAAGAGTTGGGGGCACTTTGTCCTCGCCGAGGGCCAGTTTCCCAACGGCCGAGCGGGGATGCGCGCCGCCGTCGACAAGGCGCATGCGGTTGGGCTGCACCTCGGCGTGCACACGCTCACGAACTTCATCAACACCAACGATCCGTACGTGACCCCGGTGCCCGATGACCGGCTGAGCGTCACCGGCTCCTCGACGTTGGTGCGGGCGGTGGATGCGGTGCAGCGCGAGATCGAGGTGGCATCACCGGAGTACTTCAACGACGAGAAGGAAAACAACCTGCACACGGTGAAGATCGGCCACGAACTGATCCAGTACCGCACCGTGACCGCGACGGCGCCCTACCGTCTGCTCGATGCCCAGCGTGGCGCCTTCGGGACGACGGCCTCCGCGCACGGGGCGGGCGAATCCGTCGGCAAGCTGTTCGATCATGCCTACAAGGTCTTCTTCCCGAACTTCGCGATGCAGCGCGAGGTGGCCCGCAACCTCGCCGACTTCCTGAACGAGACCGGTGTCGATCACATCGACTTCGACGGGCACGAGGGGGCGCTCGCTTCGGGGCAGGGGGACTACGCCGTCGGTGTCTTCGCCGAGGATGTGCTGCGCCAGGTAAAGCACGACCTGATCAACGGCACCAGCATCAGCAAGACTTTCTATTGGCGCATCGGGTCGTACTACAACTGGGGCGAGCCCTGGTACGGCGGCTTCAAGGAGAGCATGCAGCAGTATCGCATCGACAACCAGGGACTGTTCGAGCGGAACTACATGCCGCACATGCTCGGCTGGTACCTGCTAACCGACAAGACCACCCTGCCGGAGATGGAATGGATGCTGGCGCGGGCGGCCGGGTACAGCGCGGGGTTTGCGATGGTGGCGCGGCCACAGGCGTTGCGGGCCAATGCGCTGACGCCGGTGCTGCTCGACGCCATCCGTGAATGGGAGGCGGCGCGGACCAGCGGCGCCTTCGACAGTGCCCAGCGGGAACGGCTCAAGGATCCGAAAAATGAGTTCCACCTGGAGCAGACCGCGCCCGGGGCGTGGACGCTGGCGCAGTTCGCCACGTCGCCGACCTTTGTGCGCACTCGGCTCGAGCGGCAACCGGGGGAGCCGACCCAGACGACCTGGGAGGTGCCGCAACCGTGGGGAGCACAGCGGCTGCAGTTCCGTCTCAGCGTCGTCGGCACGGGCGGGACGGCGAAGAATTTCCGGATGCAGGTTGACCGCTACACCGAGGTCGTGATTCCGGTCGAGCTGCTTGCTGGTGAGAGTCTGGTGAGTGACGGTTCGGCCACGATCCGGATCTACGACGCGAACGGCCGACCGAAGACCACCTACCAGATGGCCGCTCTTCCTCCGGTGGTGGCCGCGGGGGCTCATACCATCACGCTGGATTCCGAGTTTGGCGGGGATGGGCCACCGAGTGTCGAAGTGGTGTTCAAGGGGCTCGGGCCGGTGGAGCCGATCCGCGCACGGCGGTAGGAAGGTTCGGAGTTGACGTGGAGGAAATCCTCACGCAGAAGCGCAGGGTCGCAAAGAAAGGGTCGATCCCCTGCGCCCCTGCGTGAAACCCTGCGCCTCTAGGTGAAATCCCCTGCGCCTCAGCGCGCGAAGGTCAACCGGACCCGCATGCCCGGTTCCACCGCGAACGCAAACCGATCGGGGCCGACCCGCGCGAGCTTGACCGCACGCCCGGCTGCCGTCCCCTTCGGCGCGCCCACTGCTCGAATGACCAGCCGCCCCTGCTTCGTCGACTCGAACTCCGCCGTGGTCACCTTGCCGCCGGCCCAGGTGAGGTCAACCGTAACGCCGCCTCGCGCGCGCAATCCGCTGACGTGGCCGGCATCCCATTCCGCCGGGAGTGCCGGCAGCAGCTGGATCATGCCCTGATGCGACTGCAGCAGCATTTCGGCAATCGCTGCTGTCGCACCGAAGTTGCCGTCGACCTGCATCGCCTTGCCACAGAGCGAGAAGAGGTTTGGCAGCGACGACTTGGTGAGCAGCGCCCGCAACTGATCGAGGGCGTGCTGCCCGTCGTAGAGCCGTGCACGGAGCCCCATCTTCCAGGCATAGGACCAACCACATCCCCCCGTGCCCCGACGGTCCAAGGTCACCGCCGCCGCCGCCGCCAACGCGGGGGTGAGTTCCGGCGTGATCTCGTGGCCCGGATAGAGCCCCCACAGCGGGGAGAGATGGCGGTGGTTCGGCTCGAGTTCATCCCAGTCGTCGAGCCACTCCTGCAATTGCCCATGCTTGCCAATCTGGTTTGGTGCCAGTCGAGGCAATGCGGCGCGCGCCTCGGCCAGCAGGGCGGGGTCCGCCTTTAGACGCGTTGCCGCTTCGTCGAAATTCACCAGCAGTTCGCGGATCAGCTGCATATCCATCGTCGGACCGGCCGTCATCGTCCGCGCCCCAAGGCGAAGCCCGGTCACCTCATCGAAGAAGGAGACGTTGCCGGGCCAGAGCGGGAAGTTCTCCGGTGAATTGGACGGCGCCGTCACCAACCAGCCGTGTTTCGGCTCCGGCACCAGGATGTCGAGGATGAATCGGGTCTGATCGCGGAGCAGCGGGTAGATCTGACGGAGGTCCGCGTCGTCGGCCGAGAAGCGGAAGCGCTCGTAGAGGTTGCTCATCAACCAGGTGCCGCCGACCGGCCACGCGCCCCACGATGGTCCGTCCATCGGCGCGGCGGCTCGCCAGAGATCGGTATTCTGATGCAGCACCCAGCCGCGCGCGCCCCAGTGTTCCCGCGCAGTCGCGGTCCCCGTCTCGGCGACTTCCGTCACCAGCTTCTCCAGTGGCCCGACGAGTTCCGCCAGGTTCCCGGTCTCGGCAGGCCAATAGTTCATCGGCAGGTTGATGTTCACGGTGTACTTGCTGTCCCACCAGGGGTTGGACATGTCGTTCCAGATCCCCTGCAGGTTTGCGGGCTCGGTCCCCGGCCGCGAACTTCCGATCAGGAGATAGCGGCCGAACTGGTACATCAGCGCGGCGAGCCCCGGGTCGGGCTGCGTGGCATACCGTGCGATGCGGAGATCGGTCGGGAGCGAATCCGCCGCGGGCAGTGGCGTCCCGAGCTGGAGGGCCACGCGCCTGAACCAGTCGCGGTGTTCACGCTCATGCGCCTGCAAGAGTTGGGGATAGCTGGTCGCAGCCGCATGGTCCAGTACCTTGGCTACTCGTGCGGCGGGATCGGCACTGACGTCGTGGTAGTTCACGAAGTTGGTGGCCGCGGCGAGGACGAGCGTCACGGCATCAGCGTTGGTGACCGTCAGCGTGCGCCGATCGGTCGTGGTGGTACCGCCGGTCGCTTGGGCCACGAGATCGGCCTGATAGCGGATCTTCCCTTCGATGCCGAGATAGTCGCTGCTCTTGCCGGTGAGCCGAAGCCGGTTGGGGGCGACGCCATCCATCCGGAAATAGTCGGTGCCGTAGTTGGAGTGGGTGTCGTTGCGCACGCCTTCGAGTTCGGCGGTGAACGAGATCGCTCCCGGTCGATCAGCGGTGAGGCGCACGACGATCACCTGGTCGACGGCGCTCGCGAAGACCTCGCGCACGAAGTGCGTGCCGTTCACGGTGTAGCTGACCCGGGCGACGGCAGCATCGAGGTCGAGCTCACGCTGATAGTCCGTTGACTTGTCGTGTCCCGGAAAGGTCAGCCGGAGGTTGCCGAGCGGCTGGTACTTCATCTGCTCGTAAGGGCGCCCCATCATGGTGCGGCCGAAGAGGTCGTGGGCTGCGGGGATGTCGCCCGCGAACAGTAGCCGCCGAATCTCGGGCAGCGCCTTGTACGCGCCGGGGACCACTGGGTCGTATGGGCCGCCCGACCAGAGCGTCTCTTCGTTCAGCTGAATCGTCTCCTTGCTGCGACCGCCGAAGACCATCGCGCCCAGGCGGCCGTTGCCGACGGGCAGCGCCTGATTCCAGGTGGTTGCCGGCTGACGGTACCAGAGCCGCAGGTTCGGGTCGGCCTGCGGTGGGGCGGCGGTGTGCAGCAGGGCGAGGAGGACGATGGTCATCTATTGCCTCACGACGCGCGGCGGATCCATCAACAACCAGGTGTTCGGATCGAGCACCACATCCCGTGGTGCACTCGCGGATGGGATGGTGATGCGCTGCTTCGCTTGAGTCATCTCGACGCGGGTGACCCGCATCGGGGCACCGGTCGTGTCGGGCAGCACACCGACGTCCAGCGCGACGCGATACGGCTCGCCCGCCTGTGTTTGTGCCAGGTCGATCACCACCTGCTTGGCCGAGGCATCGTAGCTCCAGGTCGCGGTCACGACTGGCGAGAGGTTGCGATGCAGCCACTGATCGAAGAACCACCGGAGATCCTGCCCTGAGGCCTCTTCCATGGCGCGGCGGAGGTCGTCGGTCGAGGCGTTGCCGTCTCGGTGCGTGCGATAGTAGTCACGGATCCCGGCCCAGAACGTCTCGGTGCCCACTTGATTGCGCAGCATGTGGAGCACCCAGGCGCCCTTCTGGTAGACCAGGTTGGGGATGACATCCTTCAGGTCGCTGATGTTGTTGTGGACCACGGGGGTGTTGAGCCGCTTCTCGGCGGCCAGCGCGGTGACGCGCGCGCGCTGGAGTCCGCTGACGAAGGCATCGCGGCCGTCGTAATGCTCGGTGTAGAGCAGGGTGAAGTAGGTGGCGAAGCCCTCGCTCAGCCAGGCGTCGTCCCAGTCGCCCTCGGTGACGGCATCGCCGAACCACTGATGGGCAATTTCATGGGCCACGATGCCGGTGGCGTTGCGGTCCATCACCGTTTCGCCGTAGAAAATGACGCTGGCGTGTTCGGTGCCGCCGCCGCCGAAGGCCGCGGAGACGTTGGCAAGCTTCTCGTAGCTGTAGGGGCCGATGCGATCGCTGAAGAACGCGATGGCTTTGCGTGACGGCTCCTCGAAGGCCGCTATCCCGCGGGCCAGATCCTGGTGCGGCACCCAGGTCTGGAGCTCGACGCCGCGCACCATCCCGGCATGGTGGACGCCGAACTGCGCCACGCCGATGGCATTAAGCCACGAGGCGATCGGCACCGATTGCTTCCAGTGGGTGGTCTTCCAGCCGTCGCCGGAGGAGACTTCCTGGTGCAGCAATCCATTGGCGACCACCATGTACTTGTCGGGTGCGGTGATCACGAACTCGCTGGTGGCCTTGTCGGAGGGGTGGTCGATCATCGGCAGCCACTCGCGCGCCCTGTCCAGCCAGTTCCAGGAGAAGAAACAGCGTTCCTTGTAGCGGTTGAGGCCAGCCGAGAGTCCACCGGCCGGAATGCCGCGGTAGGCGATGCGGACACGGCGCAGTTCACCCGCTCTGCTCGGGGCTGCCAGCGTGATGTGCAGCCGATTCTCCGCGTGCCGGAAGCGGAGGGCGGTGCTGTCGCTCGAGACCGCGGTCACCGTCATTCCCTTGGCGCCATTCGGGGTGGCGAGGTCGAGGAAGAATGTCGTGAGGCCGGCCTTGGTGAAGCGGATGGTGATGGTCGCCTCGCCGTTGATCGCGTCGCTGGAGTCCGTCAGCGTGAGGGCGAAGCGGTAGTGGTCAACGTCGACGCCGGGCTGCCGCGGGTAGGTGTCCCTGGTGCTGGCGGTGGTGGTGGCCACGAGGCCCGCCCCGAGGAGGAGCGACGACAGCAGGCGCATGAGTGAACTCCGGGCTGGTTGAGCGGTGGGGATGAGGGAATCTACTGCGGAAGGCTGGGGGCGGGGGTTCCCATCGTTCCCTGGCAGCGTTCCTCTCGCAATGCCACACGCAACCAGCCCCACCGTGCCGAAGCAGCGGTGGGACTGTGCCCTGCGTCCTTGGATCGGCGCGATGC
>JBBQJU010000012.1:0-22068 GCA_038326215.1 Gemmatimonadales bacterium
GACGGCGCGCTCGCGCGTGTATTGCAGCCGCGGGATCGCGATGGTGGCGAGCACCCCGAGAATGGTCATCACCACCAGCAGCTCGAGGATGGTGAAGCCTGATCGACGTCGGATCATCGTGCCAACCGGGTCGGTGAGGCGTCGGGTCCGGCGCGACGCACCCGGGCCCTGGACGACGCGGATTGGCCGGGCGCCGCTGCAGGCACAATGACATGCGAGGATGCGGGGGGCGAGTATACCATATACTTGCATAGTCGCTTGGCCACGGCAGCGACGCAACACCTCTAGGCACGTATTGGAGAAGGGATGACCGCCGAGAACCGACGAAAAGAGTTTGCCGATGCCTTGAAGGAGGTCGCAGCGGCCCAGCGGGCCGAGGTGGCCGAGACGCAGCGTCGCCAGCAGCCACCGCGTCGGACCGGGACGCACCCAGCCACCGTAGTGGTCGGGATTCTGGCGGCGTGCGTGATGGGCTGGCTGTGGATCGCTCGGCCTGCGGCGGTCTTCGCGCCGGACACGACCGCTCCCCTCACACCGGTGGCGGCCGAGGCCCGGGGGCGATTCGCGCTGTACCTGGAGCGCGCGCGCATCGAGGCTTTTCAGCGCACCAACGGCCGTTTGCCGAAGTCGTTGGCTGAGGCGGGCCCGGTCGAGGACGCGGTCAGCTTCCGCCTCACGGCGCAGGGCGGCTACCTGCTGGAAACAGGGGGAGCACTGCCACCACTCCAGCTGACCGATCGGATGAACAGTGATTCGTTTCTCGGCACGGCCGCCGTCGCCTCACCCCGCAGGCCTCAATAGCAGGCGGCGACGCCGCTCTGGGTCACCGCGGCATTCGGTGATGTCGAGACCGGTCCCATGAAGATGCCGCAGCGACTCTGGACGCCGGAGGAGATCCCCGGATTGGTCGCGACCGCCGACCACCCACCGGACGCCTTGGGGGTGGGACCAGGGGCGAGTGTCACGGTGATCTGGTTCCCGGGACTCGGGCTCAGGGCGACGCGCCCACCGCTGCCGGCCAGCAGCACCTGCGACCCGGCGATTCCGCCTGCGTAGTCGCCGACCACCGAGAGATGGCCTTCCTGTGCCGAGACGAGGTTGTGCAGGTCGGAGATCATCGAGGCCCGGAAGGCCTTTTCGCGAACGTATTGCAGCCTGGGCAGGGCGATCGTCGCGAGGATGCCGACGATCAGCACGACCACCAAGAGTTCGATCAACGTAAAGCCGCGCTTCGACCGGGCCATGCAGCCATCTCCACTCGATGAGTCATACTCGGGCCCGGACTCGAACCGGGACGGGGTTGCCCCCTGGGGATTTTAAGTCCCCTGCGTCTACCATTTCGCCACCCGAGCGGATGCTGCAATATGTCACCACGGGCTGACATGCGCCGATTCTGCTATCTTCGACGGCGATGATCCGCCGCCTCCTCCCCGCCCTGCTCCTGGCCCCCTGCGCGGCCGCCCATGCGCAGCTGCCACTGCTCACCGCCCCGGCCGGCGTCCTCCGCATCGAGCTCGGCGGGGGGTTCTTTCCAACGGACCAGCTGCGGATCGATGGCGCACGCCGCGCCCTCGGCAGCCGCCTCACCATCAGCACCGTCGATGCGGCCGCGACGCCAATGGTCGGCAATGCCGAGGCGAGCCTCGCTCGCGTCCTCGGCCGGACCGCCACGCCGCTGACGCTGGGAAGCATCTCCGCCATCGCCGAACAGCAACGCGGCGTGGCGTCCCTCGGGTTGGCGTTTGGTATCACGCGTCGACTGACCTTCTCTGCCGTGGTTCCGATCGTCTCGGTCCGCACCCAGTTGCAACTGCGCCCCGATGCGGCGGGCGCGAGTGTCGGGCTCAACCCGGCCGACGCCTCGCTGGGTAGCTCCGCCGGGATCGCCCAGACCACCGCGTTCTTCACCGCGTTCGATGCGGCGCTCACGGCGCTGAGCGGACGGATTGCGAGTGGTGCCTTCACCACCCCGACGCAGCTGGCGCTCGCGCAACAGACCCTCGGGCAGGGGACGACCCTTCGGGACGGACTCTTCCAGCTCCTCGCCGATCCGGTGGGGGGCTCGCCCATCCTTCCCACGGCCACGAGCACGGATGGCACCGCCGTCATTGCGGCGATCACCGCGCTTGATGCCACGCTCGGTGGCGCGCTCGCCGGCCGCACGATCAGTGCAGCGCCCGCGCTGCCGTCGGCGGTGTTGACCACCAGCGACCTCGAGGCATTGGTCGCGGCACCCACCGGCTTCGGCGTCACCCGACCGGAGGACATTCCCCCGGTGGGTTTGGGCGATGTCGAGCTCGGACTTACGGCCGAGGTGCTCCGGCGCGGGGCACCGGGCGATGCCACGTGGCTCGGTGTCTGGGCGCGGGCGGGAGCGCGACTCTCGACGGGCACGGCGCCGCGCCCCGACTATCTCCTTGATCAAGGCACTGGCGATGGTCAGCCAGATGTGGAGTTCGGTGGCATCGTCGAGCTTGGGCGCGGACGATTCGGGCTGCGTGGCAGCGCCGTGATGACGGTGCAGTTGGCGGGGACGTCCGCCGAGCAACCTGCCACGCGTGATCAACTCCTACGACCGGCCCGGAGCACCGCGCTCTTCTCCAGAAATCCCGGCGATCTCGTCACCGTGACTGCGCAGCCGTTCTACCGGATCGTGCCGCACTTCGCGCTCACCGCGCTCATCCAGTATCAGCGACGTGGGACCGACGGCTTGGCCTGGGCCGATCCGACGCAGGCGATCGCCGGCCTCGACCTCGCCACCTTGGTCCGTGGCACGGCGGCCAACGCAATGCGTGTCGGTCTCGGCATCAGCTTCGTGCATGATGGGAGGAATCGGGAGGGAGTGCTGAAAATGCCGGTGGAGGCAGGCTTCTCGATCGAGCGGACGGTGGCCAGCAGTGCGGGCGTGGTGGCCACGCCGCTCACGTCACGCATGGTGCTGCGGATCTACAAGCCGATCATCGGGCGCTGACCCCTTCCCCAAGCAGTGCGCGCGCGAGGCCGCGTTCCGCCTCGCCATCGCCCCCCAACATGCGCGCCAACTCCAAGACCCGGTCCTCGCCGTGGAGACGGGTCACATCCGAGGTCGCCATCCCGTCGCGGGTGGCCTTGGCGATCCGCAGGTGGCGGTCGCCGCGGGCGGCGATCTGCGGCAAGTGGGTGATCACCAGCACCTGATGGCGGGCGGCCACCTGGGCCAGCGCGGCACCGACTCGGCCGCCAACCTCACCACCAATGCCCTGATCGATCTCGTCGAAGACGAGCGTCGGCACGGCATCCGCGCGGGCGAGCACGACCTTGAGGGCCAGCATCAACCGCGAGAGCTCCCCACCCGAGGCGACCCGCGCGAGCGGCCGCGGCTCCATCCCGGCATTCAACTGCACCTCGAACCTCACGTCCTCAGCCCCGTATTCCCGCACCTCGTCGGTCGGCTGCAGCGACACACCGAAGCGTCCGCCGACCAAGCCGAGCTCGGGCAGGAGACGCGTGACCTCGCGCGCGAGCCGTACGGCGGCAGCGGTGCGCTTCGCCGTCAAGTCGGTGGCCAGCACCCGGAGCGCGGCCTCCGCAGCGCCGGCACGCGCCTCGAGGGTCCGCAGGTCGAAGGCGGCGCTGTCGAGGAGATCGAGTTCCTCACGCGCGGCGTCGCGAGTGGCGAGCACTTCCGCGACGGTGGCGCCATGCTTTCGCTTCAGCGTGAAGAGGAGGTCGCGACGCCGTTCAAGTTCGCCGAGGCGCGCCGGCTCCTCGGCGATCGCGTCGGCATAGGCGGCGGCTGATCGGGCCAACTCGTCAAGCTGGGCATACGCTCCATCAAGCAGCGCCCGCCACTCGCCGACCGTGGGATCGTGCCGCTCCAGTCCATTCAGGGCACGCTCCGCTCGGCCGATCGCGGTGCGAGCCGAGGCGTCGTCGCCATCGAGCGCTTCGGCGAGGCGGCGTGCGTCCTCTCCGAGGGTCCCGGCCTGGGCGAGGCGGGCAATGTCGCGATCAAGCGTCTCCTCCTCACCGGCGACGAGCTTTGCGCCATCGACTTCCTCGACGACGTGGCGCAGCCAATCGGCACGGCGCATCGCCGCATCGCGCCGCGCCACGAGCACCTCCCGCTCCGTGCGCAGCAGCCCGGCATCCCGCCAGGCCTGCGCCACCGCCTCGGCGGCAGGGGCCGCGTCGGCAAAGGCGTCCACGAGGGCACGCTGTTCGGCGGCCTCCAGCAATTGCAGCGTCTGGTGCTGGCCGTGCAAGTCTACCAAGGTCGCGCCGAGGGTAGCGAGTACTCCGGCGGTGGTCGGCGAGCCGTTGATCCAGGCGCGCGAGCGTCCCTCGGCCGTGACCTCGCGCCGGATCACCAGCGTCTCCTCGGCATCAAGTCCGGAGGCCTCGAGCTGGCGCAAGGCAGCGCGTGGCACACCGCTGATGGCGCCCTCGACGACGGCCTTCGCCGCACCGGGCCGCACGGCGGCGCGATCGGCCCGATCGCCCAGGAGGAGGGCGAGGGCATCGACCAGCATCGACTTCCCCGCCCCGGTCTCGCCGGTGAGGACGTTGAGGCCGTCACCGAGTTCGAGGGTCACGTCGGCGATGGTGGCCAGGTCTCGCACGCGCAGCGAGGCGAGCATCACTGCTCGCGGTCGGAGAGGTCGCCCCAGTGCAGCTTGTCGCGCAGACGACGGAAGAAACCGGGATCGCCGAATCGCACGAGAATGACGCGCGTCGGCGATGGCCGCACCTCGAGGGCCTGATCGGTGCCGAGCGAGGCCGTCTCCTGCCCGTCGAAGGAGACGAGCAGATCGGCGGAGCGCGGCTCGAGCGGCTCGATGCGCACCAGCGTGTCGCCCCGCGTCACGATTGGGCGCACGCCGAGGGAATGTGCGCAAATTGGTGTGACGATCATGGCATCAAGCGTCGGCACGATGACGGGGCCACCAGCGGAGAGCGAATAGGCGGTGGAGCCAGTCGGCGACGCGATCACCAGCCCATCCGCGGACACCGGCCCCATCGGCTCACCGTCGATCAATACCTGAAAGCGCACCACGCGCGCCACGCCGCCCTTGTGGAGGACGACGTCGTTGAGGGCGGTCTGTTCGGTGACGATCGCCCCGTTGGCATCCACGATGGTCGCGTGCAACGCCGCGCGCGGTGAGAACCGGTGCTCACCGGCCGCGATCGCCGTCAGGGCGCCGACCACCCCATCTCGGGCGACAGCGGTCAGAAAACCGACGCGACCGAAGTTGACGCCGAGGATGGGGACCTCGCGTCCGTGCAGCTGTCGGGCACCGCGGAGGAGTGTGCCATCACCGCCGAAGGTGACGAGCAGATCGATCGCGGCCGGATCGAACGGGGCGAGCGGCACGGGCGCCATCTCGGCGAGTTCCGCCGAGCCGGCAAGCGACCAGCCCCGCTCCGCCGCGACCCGCGCCGTATCGGCAAGCGCGACCCGCAGGTCGGCGTAACGCGGGTTCCCGACGAGACCGATGCGCAGGGGAGCCTCAGCGCACCAGAGCGGTGCGCAGTGCCTCGGTGGTGCGCCGGGCGATCCCCGTCGCGGTGAGATCGTACGCCTCGAGTTGTTCGGTGCGCGGGGCCTGCAGGATGAGTTCGTCGGCGATGCCGATCGCGATGACCCGTACGTCCGGGTGGGTACGCTGCATCCGTTCGGCCATCATCGCCCCGAAGCCGTTGATGACGCTTCCTTCCTCCACCGTGACGAAGAGCCGGCAGCTACGCGCCAGTTCCTCGATCATGGCATCGTCCACCGGCTTGATGAAGCGCGCGTTGACCGCGGCTGCGTCGATCCCCTGCGCACGCAGGAGTTCCGCCGCTTCCTGGCCGGGCAGCGCCATGGTGCCAACGCCGAGAATCGCGACGTCGCGCCCCGGGGTGAGCAGCTCCCAGGTGCCGTAGGGCACCGCCGGCACCGAGGCGACCGGATTCGGATCGGTCGGCGCCTTGTCGCGCGGGTAGCGCAGACAGGCCGGGCCATCCAGCGTGAGGGCCGTACGCATCAACCCGACCAGCTCGTCGGCATCCTTCGGCGCCATCACGGTCAGCCCCGGCACGGCCAGCATGTACGGAATGTCGTACAGCCCCATGTGTGTCTGGCCATCTTCGCCGACGAGGCCGGCGCGGTCCATCGCGAAGATCACCGGCAGGTGCTGCACCGCGATGTCGTGGATGATGTTGTCGTAGGCGCGCTGCAGGAAGGTCGAATAGATCGCGACAACCGGGCGGATGCCCTGCGTGGCCAATCCGCCGGCAAAGGTCACGGCATGACCTTCGGCAATGCCGACATCGAAGAAGCGCGTCGGGTGCGCCTTCTCGAAGATGTTCGTGCCGGTACCGCTCGGCATCGCGGCGGTGATCACCGCGAGTTCCGGATGCTCATTGCCCAGCGCCACGAGGGTGTCGCCGAAGATCTGCGTCCAGGTGGGCGGCCCCGAGGCCTTCTTCCGGGCCTCGCCGGTGATCGGATCGTACGCCGCCAGGCCGTGCCACTTCTCGCGATTCGCCTCGGCGAACGAGAAGCCCTTCCCCTTCTCCGTCAGCACGTGCACGACACGCGGCCCCTCGAGTTTGCGCACGAAGGCCAGCGTCTCGGTCAGCTTGTCGAGGTCGTGGCCGTCGATCGGTCCGAAATAGCGAAAGCCGAGCTCCTCGAAGAGCATCCCTTCGGAGAAGAGATTCTTCGCGGACTCCTCGAGGTTCTTCGCGAACTCGACCACGCCATCGCCGAACACACCACCGAGCTTGTGGGTGACCTTCTTGATCTGCTCCCGCAGGCGGTTCGTACGCGGGTCGGCGACGATGCCGCCGAGCATCTTCGAGATGCCCCCGACGTTCGGCGAGATGCTCATCCCGTTGTCGTTCACGATCAGGATGATGTCGCGGTGCGAGTGCCCGGCATTGTTCAGCGCCTCGTAGGAGAGACCGCAGGTCATCGCCCCGTCGCCGACCACGGCCACCACCTTGTAGTCCAGGCTATTGAGGTCACGTGCGGTTGCCATGCCGAGCGCGGCCGACATCGCGGTGCCCGCGTGGCCCGCGCCGAACTGATCGTGCGGACTCTCATCGCGCTTCAGGAAGCCGGAGACGCCGCCCTTGGTGCGCAGCGTCGGAAAGGACTCGTTGCGCCCGGTGAGCAGCTTCCACGAATAGGTCTGGTGCCCGACGTCCCAGACGACCTTGTCGGTGGGCGAGTCGAACTCGTAGAGGAGGGCGATCGTGAGTTCCACCACGCCAAGCGACGCACCGATGTGGCCGCCGGTGATGGAACAGCACTCGATCAGTCGATCCCGGATCTCCTGCGCCAGCTGCGGCAGCTGGTCACGCGAGAGCTTCTTGAGATCGGCAGGGCCCTGGATCTGGGCGAGAAGGGACACGGTCGCTCCCCGGGGGGAAAGGGTTCAGGATGCTCTTGACACAATATACCGCGCGAGGGCGCCGAGACACTCGGTCGGCAGCCCCGCCTCAACGAGGGCGGCGATCGCCAGCGCCTCGTGGCGGACTGCCTCGGCTCTGGCCCCCTCGACCCCGAGGAGGCCCACGTAGGTCGACTTCGCCAACTCCGCGTCACGCCCGGCCGTCTTCCCCAGCGCTTCAGAGGTGGCGGTGGCGTCGAGGACGTCATCGGCCACCTGGAAGGCCAGGCCGATCTCCTCTCCAAATCGGCGCAAGGCGTCGAGTTGGACGGGCGTGGCACCGGCCGCGATCCCGCCGAGCACCAGCGCGGAGCGGATCAGGGCACCAGTCTTTCCTCGGTGTACCGCCATCAGGCCGGCGAGGTCCAATTGCCGGTGCTCGGCCTCGAGGTCCAGCCACTGCCCGCCGACCATCCCCCGGATCCCGCCGGCCTCGAACAACTCGACGGCCAGGGCCCGGCGCGCCTCGGCGCTCAGCGCCAGCGACTCGGCCGCCTCGGCCAGGGCCTCCG
The DNA here is from genome assembly GCA_038326215.1 of Gemmatimonadales bacterium. Lineage (GTDB taxonomy): Bacteria > Gemmatimonadota > Gemmatimonadetes > Gemmatimonadales > GWC2-71-9 > Palsa-1233. The sequence goes on from JBBQJU010000012.1 coordinate 7,931, forward strand.
CCGCCACCGGCACGAGGAGGAAGCCGACCCTGGTGGCCGTCGCCACATCGAAGGCACAGTGCGTCGTAGGCCGGCCGCGGCGCATGGCGTCGTCGTCCATGCAGGGGAGGTCGTCATGGACCAGGGAGTAGGTGTGGACAATCTCGACCGCGGTGGCCACCTCCAGCACCGCCAGGGCGTCCCCACCGACGGCCCGGGCGGCACTCAGGAGCAGCGCCGGGCGGACCCGCTTGCCCGGGCTCCTCAGCGCGTAGGCGAGTGCCTCACCGAGCCGGCCCGGCACCTCGCCCGCCATCCGGTCCGCCCACGCATCCAAGCGGGCGTCAACGAGCGCGCGGGCCTCGTCAAGCGCCCGCCGCGCTTCGCGCTCGGCCTGCTCAGCCATCGAGCGGTTCGAGTCGCAGGCCACCGGCCTGTTCCGTGTCCTGCAGGACCTGCATCACCCGCGCCTCGGCGACGGCCAGGCGACCCTGGGCACTCTTGAGGCGGGTGACCCCTTCCTCGAAGAGGGCGAGGGCGGCCTCGAGTGCCAGATCGTCGTCCTCGAGACGGCGAACAATTTCCTCGAGACGGTTCAGGTCCTGTCCCAGCGTCGGGGTATCGGTCATGGGTCCTCCGCGCGGGCGGCCACCGGGCCATCCGCCACGGTCAGGGTGAATCGGGTGCCGGGCGGGAAATCGGCCTGGCGCCTGAGCAGACGGCCCTCGTCGTCCCGGGCCATCGCATAGCCGCGGCCAAGGACCGCCAAGGGGGAGAGCGCATCGAGTTGGCCGGCCAGTCGGCCGAGTCGGGCACGGTCGCGCGCGGCACGACGTTCCATCGCCGGCGCGAGCCGCGCCTGCAGCCGGGCGAGTCGCTCGCGTGGCACCCGGGCGTGCCGCTCGAGCGCCATCGGCAAGGTGCCCTCGACTTGCAGCAACCGCCGTTCGGTGCCGCGCAGCTGCTCGAGGAGCGCACTCCCCATGCGGTCGCGGGTGCGCACCAATCGTTCTTGCGCGGTCGTGATATGCGACATGCCCTGACCGAAGAGTGACGAGCCGAGCGCGAAGAGACGCGCCTGCACCTCACGGCGATCAGGGAGCGCGAACTCCGCGGCCTGCGACGGTGTGGCTGCACGGATATCGGCGACCAGGTCGGCGAGGGTGACGTCGACCTCGTGCCCGACGGCAGAGATTACCGGCACGGGGCAGGCGGCGATTGCCCGGCAGACGGCCTCGTCATTGAATGCCGCGAGGTCTTCGCGCGCACCACCGCCGCGGCCGATGATGCAGCAGTCGATCGCGTCGAGTCGACCAACCGTGGTCAACGCCATCACGAGTTCGGCCGGGGCGGCCTCGCCCTGGACCGCGCTGTTCACGACGAACAGTTCCACGCCGGGCCACCGCCGTGTGGCCACGGTGATGATGTCGTGCACCGCGGCGCCGGCGATCGAGGTGATGACGGCGATGCGGAGCGGGAAGCGCGGCAACGGTCGCTTCCGCGCCGGATCGAGGAGCCCGTCCTTCAGCAGTGCCTGCTTGGTGCGTTCGACCTGTTGCGCCGCCGCCCCGATCCCGGCGGCGGTGACCACGCGCGTGACGTTGAAGCGGAGCGCCGTGCGCTCCTCCCAGACGTTGGCGGTGCCAAGCGCAAAGACCTCCTGCCCTTCCTCGAGCGGGCCGGTCAGCCGCGCGGCGACTCCCTTCCAGAGCGTGCAATCGACCTTCGCCGCTTCATCGCGCAGCCCGAAGTACCAGTGGCCACTCGGGTAGCGCTTGACACCGACGAGCTCGCCCCGGACCCACACCGGCTCCATCCCGTCCTCGACCTGGCGCTTGATGGCACGCGCCAGCCGCGAGACCGACCAGGCCTCGTCCGGCGTGCTCACCAGCTGAGTGGTGCGGCGGTGGCCGCCTGCAGGGTATTCGACAGCAGCATCGCGATCGTCATCGGTCCGACCCCGCCGGGGACCGGCGTGATCGCCCCGGCCACCTCGGCCACCGCATCGAACGCCACGTCACCGGCCACGCGGTAGCCGCGCGGGCGCGTGGCATCGTCCACACGGTTGATGCCAACGTCGATGATCGTCGCACCAGGCTTCACCATCTCGGCCGTGACGAACTCGGCCCGACCAATCGCGACGACGAGGATGTCGGCGCTGCGGCAGATCGCCGGGAGATCGCGGCTGCGCGAGTGCGCCACCGTGACCGTCGCGTCGCCGCCGACGCCAGACTGGATCAGCAGGTTCGCCATGGGACGGCCGACGATGGTGGAGCGCCCGACAATGACCGCGTGCGCACCCTTGGTCTCGATGCCACTCCGGATCAGCATCTGCTGAATCCCTGCGGGAGTCGCGGGCTTCAGCGCCCCCGGATCGCCGAGGACCAGCCGGCCGACATTCACCGGGTGGAAGCCGTCGACATCCTTCGCTGGATCGATGTGCCGCAGCACCTTGTCGGTGTCGATGTGGGGGGGGAGTGGCAGCTGGATCAACATCCCGTGGATCGCGGGGTCGGCGTTGAGCCGATCGATGACCGCGAACAGTTCGGCCTCGGTGGCCTCGAGCGGGAGGATGATCGTCTCGGAGTGCATGCCCGCTTCGAGGCAGGCCTTCCCCTTCGAGCGGACGTAGATCTGGGAGGCGGGGTTCTCGCCGACGAGGACCACCGCCAATCCGGGCACGAGTCCGCTCCGGCGCAACTCGGCAACGCGGGCCGCCACTTCGCCGCGAATGGTGGCAGCCATCGCCACGCCGTCGATGATGCGGGCGCTCACTTGGCCACGTCGGTGGCCCGGGTCTCACGAATGACGGTCACGCGAATTTGTCCTGGATATTGGAGTTCCTGTTCGATGCGTCGGGCAATCGTCTCCGAGAGGAGCTGCGCGGCCGCATCGTCGATCTTCTCGGGCTGGACGATCACCCGTACCTCACGCCCGGCCTGGATCACCGTGGTCTTCTCGACCCCCGGATAGCCGCCGGCGATCTCTTCCAGCTTGGTCAGTCGCTTGACATAGGTCTCGAAGGCTTCGCGCCGCGCACCCGGCCGGGAGCCGCTGACCGAGTCCGCCGCCTGCACCAGGACCGACTCGCTGCTGTCGTGCGGCACGTCGTCGTGGTGGGCCTCGATGCAGTTGAGGACCGCAGCCGATTCGCCATGCCGACGGCACACTTCGACACCGAGCTGCACGTGGGTGCCTTCGTGTTCGTGGGTCAGCACCTTGCCGATGTCGTGGAGCAGACCGCCGCGACGCGCGAGGGTGACGTCGAGCTTCAGCTCCGCGGCCATCATCCCGGCGAGCCAGGCCACTTCCTTCGAGTGCTCGTAGAGGTTCTGGCCATACGAGCTGCGGTAGCGCATCCGGCCGATCAGGCGGATCAGCTCGGGATGCAAGCCGTGCACGCCAACGTCGTGGGCGGCGCGCTCGCCCATTTCCACCAGCTGCGCGTCGAGCTCGGTCTTCGCCTTGACGACGACTTCCTCGATTCGCCCGGGATGGATGCGCCCGTCCACGACGAGCGCGTCGAGTGCGCGCCGCGCCACTTCACGACGCACCGGATCGAAGCAGGAGATCACCACGGTATCGGGCGTGTCGTCGATGATGACGTCGACGCCAGTCGCGAGCTCGAAGGCGCGGATGTTCCGGCCCTCGCGCCCGATGATGCGGCCCTTCATTTCATCATTGGGGAGGGCAACGGCCGAGACGGTGGATTCGGCGGTGTGCTCGGAGGCGAGCCGTTGGGTGGTGATCGCCAGCAGGCGCCGCGCGTCCTTGTCGGCCTCGCGCTTGGCGCGTTCCCGGATCTCGCGCCCCGCGGCGGCGGCCTGGGAGCGTGCCTCGTCCTCGACCTGTTGCCGGACCTCGCGGGCGGCATCCTCCGCGGTCAGGCCAGCAACGCGCTCGAGGTGCTGCTGCAGTTCGCCGTGCCGCAGCGTCAGTTCGGCCTCCCGGGCCACCAGCCCCTGCTCGCGTGCGGCGAATTCACTTCGCCGCTGCTCGACGGCCTTCTCTTCGGTGCGGAGCCGGTCTTGGCGCTCACCCACCTGCGCCTCGCGGTCCGCGACGCGGCGCTCCGCCTTGTCGACCTCGTCGCGACGGCGTGCCGCCTCGCGCGCGGCCTCCTCCTTGATGGCGACCGCCTCCTCGCGTGCGGCCACGACATGTCGTTCGCGCGCGACCGCGGCGTCGCGCTCGGTCGCGGCCACCAGCTCGACGCCCTCGCGCTGCGCACGCTCGCGCAACCCGCGCATAGAGCGGTCACTGCGGGCGAGCACCATGTTCCAGAGGAGCATCCCGATCGGAACGCCCACCACCAGACCGCCGGCAATGGCGATCATCAGCGTCGTATCCATCATCTATGCCCTCGACCGGTGCACTCGGCACCGGACAGTGGTCACTCGGTCACGCCCCCACGGAGGCCGCGTTTGGCTGGCGGCAGGAGGCGTGTCAGGTCATCGGCCAGCGTCGTGATACGACTGGCCACTTCCCCGTCAGTGCGACGGGCACGAAAGAGCTCGTCGGTCACAGCGAGCCCGGCAAGGATGGCAGCCTTGTGGGCCTCCAGCGTCGGCAGCATGGCCCGAATGCCTCGCAACTTGTCATCGAGGTAGGCCGCGACATCGCGGGTGTACTCGGCAGGCAGCTCCGAGCGGACCATCAGCTCCTCGCCACCCACCACCACCCGCACCGACTGCTTCGGGGCCTCGCTCATGTGCGCGCCTCCGACCCGAATTCCTGCTCCAGGAAGGCGAGACGCTGCTGCAGCCGAACGACCATGTCGCGCGCGCGGTCGACCCGGGCGCGGAGGTCCAGGTTCTCGCGCTGGAGGTCAAGGCTGCGCGCCTGCATGCCGACCATCTGCTGTCCCGGCACCATCCCGTCCTGCGCCTTGAGCCCCGACAGCTCCGCTTCCGCCTTCAGGCAGCGGCGGCGCCAGCCGGCCAACTCGTCGGTCAGGTGCCGGAGCACCCGATCGAGTTCAGCCAGTGCTGGCAGGTCAGGACGTACGTACGGTGACGTCAAGCTCGCGCTCCAGGGAAGTCCGCAGGCGACCCATTGCCTGCTCCACATCGGCATCGGTCAGGGTGCGATCAGCCGCGCGGAACACCAGCCGCACGGCGACGCTGCGCCGACCCTCCGGAAGATTCTTGCCTCGGTATTCATCCACCACCGCGACCGACGCCAAGGCGTGACGCTGTCCGCGCTGCAGCAACAGCGTCGTGATGGCCTCGACCGCACACGCATCGGGCACAAGCAGCGCGAGGTCGCGAGTGGCCGCCGGGAAGGCCGGGACCGGGACGAACGGCACGGCGGCCGCGACGGCCTGCGTCACGAGGATTTCACCGCCGAAGAGCGGAGCCGCCCAAGGCGGCGCATCAGCCGCGAGCGGACCACAATGCCCCACGATGGTGCCATCGGGGCGCCGGGCAACCCAGCGAGCCTCATCAACTTGGACCCCAGCCGTCGGATGCGCCAGAGCCACCAATTGCTCGAACCGGGCTCGGGCATCCCAGCGGTCCCACAGGGGGGGCTTTCCACCATCGGTCCAGTGCATCGGTTGACGCGCCCCGGTCAGGACGAACGCCGCATGCATGGCCTCGGCCGGCCGATCCCCCGGTGCCCCCTTGGCGAAGACCGTCCCCACCTCGAAGAGCCGGACATCGCCAGTGTGGAGCGCCCAGTTGGCCTCGACCTGATGCACCAAGGAGGGGAGCAGCGCGCCGCGCAGCATCCCCTGCTCCGCGGAGAGCGGGTTCAGGAGTCGGACGGCGTCCGGATGCTCGCTCGCCACCATCGGCAGCGTCATGACCTCGGAGAAACCGCTCGCCGCCAACCCGCGCCGGATCTTCGCCGCCGCCCCCCAGGCCGGATCATCCTGCCGGGTGCCTGGGCGGAAGCCGCGCAGGTCGGTCGGCAACTGGTCATAGCCATAGAGGCGGGCCACTTCCTCGATCAAGTCGATCTCGGTCGTCACATCAGGGCGCCAGCCCGGAACGTCAACGGCCATGCGGCCATCCTCGGGCTTTGACACGACCGTTGCGCCCATCTTGACGAGCTGCTTCTCGATGGTGCTCCACGCGAGTTCGACACCGAGCACCTGCGCGACACGCGCCGGGCGGAGGAAGATCCTCGGCGGATGCGACGGGACCGGGAAGACGTCGACCGCAGGTCCGTCGAGCGTGCCTCCGGCGACGGTCACCAGCAGACGGATCGCGCGGCGGAAGGCATCGACCGCGCCCCAGCGATCGGTGCCGCGCTCGAAGCGCTGCGACGCATCGGTGGAGAGGTTCGCGGCCCGACGCGCCGCACGCACACGCGACGGCTCGAACCAGGCGCACTCGAGGAAGAGGTCGGTGGTGCGGTCAGTGACTTCGGTGTCATGGCCGCCCATCACGCCGGCGATCCCGATGACCCGCTCCGCGTCGGCGATCACCACCGAGCCCTCGGCGATCGTCCGCGTCGTGCCGTCCAGCGTGACGAGGGTCTCGCCCGCGCGCGCCGAGCGGACGATAACCGCCGGGCCGCGCAGCGTGGCGGCATCATAGGCATGCATCGGCTGGTTCAGCTCGAGCATCACGTAGTTGGTGACGTCGACGACATTGTTGATCGAGCGGACGCCAGCACCTTCGAGCCGCTGCTGCAGCCACGCCGGCGAGGGGCCGATCTTCACGCCGCGGATCACCGCCGCGAAGAAGCGACCACAGCCATGGTCGACAATCGAGAGCTTCACGCCGCCGACCTGCACCTGATCGGTGTAGCGGCCCGGGACGGGGAGGTCGAGTTCGACCTCCCCCGGCACTTCCGGCAGTCGATACGGCACGCCGTATGACGCCGCGAGTTCGCGCGCCACACCCTTGTGGCTCAGCAGGTCGGGGCGATTCGGCGTGACATCGACGTCGAGTCGGTCGTCGCCGCTGTCGTGCAGAATCTCCAGCAGCGGCGTCCCCGGGAGCGCCTCGGTGTCGAGCGTCATCAAGCCGTCGTGATCCTGGCCAAGGCCGAGCTCACGCGCGGAGCAGAGCATCCCCTCGGACGCCTCGCCGCGGAGCTTCCGCTTCTCGATCAGCATCCCGCCAGGCATCACGGTGCCGAGCCGTGCGAAGGGATACTTCTGCCCGGCGGTGACATTCGGTGCACCGCACACCACTTGGAAGATCGTTCCGCTGCCGTCGTCGACGGTGGTGACGCGGAGCTTGTCGGCGTTCGGATGCGGGCGCACGTCGGTGACCAGCGCCACGACGAACGGCGTGAGGTCGGCGCCGATCGGCTCGATGGCATCGACCGGCGCGCCAAGCATGCCGAGGCGCGCGGCAACATCCTTGGCGTCGAGGGGCTGACGGAGGAAGGCCTCCAGCCAGCGGCGCGAGATCTTCATCGGCCGATTCCCCCGAACTGCGACAGCACCCGCATGTCTCCGCCGTACAGCAGCCGGATGTCCGGCAAACCGTAGCGCTGCATCGCAATCCGCTGCGGCCCCATCCCGAAGGCAAAGCCAGTCCAGCGCTCCGGGTCGAGGCCAACCCCACGCAGCACATTCTCGTGCACCATGCCGCAGCCGAGGATCTCCATCCAGCCGGTCCCCTTGCACGCCGCACAACCGGCGCCGTCACACAGACGGCAGCCGACGTCCATCTCGGCCGACGGCTCCGTGAACGGGAAGAACGACGGCCGGAAGCGGACGCGCGTGTCGGGACCGAGGAAGCGCTGCGCAAAGTGCGTCAGCGTCGCCTTGAGGTCGACGAAGGTGATCCCCTCATCGACGGCGAGTCCTTCGATCTGCGAGAAGGCCGGCGCGTGCGACGGATCGAACGGGTCGTTGCGGTAGACGATCCCCGGGATGACGACGCGATACGGCGGCGGACCATCCTGCATCACGCGGATCTGGACCGGTGACGTGTGGGTGCGCAACAGCATCCGCTCGCCCACTGGGCGCGGCGCGCCTGCGGGGTCGAGGTAGAGGGTGTCATGCATATCCATCGCCGGATGATCGGGCGGGAAGTTCAGCATCCCGAAGTTGTGCTGCTCATCCTCGGCCTCAGGGCCGAGTGCGACGCTGAAGCCCAGGCCGCGGAAGATCTCGACGATCTCGTCGACCACCACGGTGACCGGGTGCAGCGTGCCGGGCCACTGGGCACGGCCGGGCATGGTGAGGTCGACATCGCGCGACGCGAGCGAGGCGGTCGCTGCGGTCAGTTCCGCGCGGCGCGCCTCGACGGCCAGTTCGATTTCATCCTTCAGCCGATTGAGCGCACCACCAACGGCGCGCTTCTCCTCGAGTGGGAGCGCGGCGAGCCCCTTCAGGAGCGCGGTGACCTCGCCGGCCTTGCGACCGAGCAGGGCCACGGCCTCGGCTTCGAGGTCGTCGGCGGCCAGCGTGGGGATGGCGGCGAGCCGCGCGCGCAACGGCGCGAGCGACGGATGATCAGGCGACTCGGACACGACGACTCCGGACGGCAATGGCGGCGGAAAGCGACAGCGGGGCCGCCCGTACTGCGACGGCCGGCCCCGCTCGTGGTGTAGCGCAGGACGGCTCAGGCCGCCTGGTGCGCCTTTGCCATCTCGGCCAGCTTCGCAAACGCGTCGGCATCGTTCACGGCCAGGTCGGCGAGCACCTTGCGGTTCACTTCGACGCCGGCGGCCTTGAGGCCAGCCATCAACCGCGAGTAGGAGATGTCATGCATGCGCGCTGCGGCGCCGATGCGGACAATCCAGAGGCGGCGGAAGTCGCCCTTCTTCTTGCGGCGGTCGCGATAGGCGTACGCCAGGCCGCGCTCGACGTTTTCCTTCGCGGCCTTGTAGAGCTTGCTGCGGGACCCGAAGCCACCCTTGGCGGCTTCCATGATCTTCTTCTTGCGCGCATGGTGCGCGGGACCATTCTTGACGCGTGACATGGGCTATCTCCTCAGGCCTGAAGCAGCTTGATGGTGCGCGGGTAGTCCGCCGAGGACACCAGCGCCGCCTTGCCGAGCTGGTTCTTCCGCTTCTGGGTCTTCTTGGTCAGGATGTGGCGCTTGTTCGCCTGGGCGCGCTTGATCTTGCCCGTCCCGGTGATCGTGAAGCGCTTCATCGCAGCGCGCTTGGTCTTCTGCTTCGGCATGTCGTTCTCTCCAGTGATTCCAGCAGGGTCCGACGCCTTACTTCGGCGCGAGGACCATGATCATGTTGCGGCCGTCGAGCTTCGCTTCCTGCTCGACCTTGCCGATATCGACCAGGGCGGCGGCGACGCGGTCGAGGACCGCCTTGCCGAGCTCGGTGTGGGCGATCTGCCGCCCACGGAACATCATGGTGACCTTGACCTTGTTGCCCTCGCCGAGAAACTCGCGGGCGTGCCGGGTCTTGAAATCGAAATCGTGGTCGTCAATGCCCGGCCGGTACTTCACTTCCTTCAGGTGGATCACGTGCTGCTTCTTCTTGGCCGCACGGGCCGCCTTGGCCTCTTCGAACTTGAACTTGCCGTAGTCCATGATCTTGACGACGGGCGGGCGAGCCATCGGGGCGACTTCGACCAGATCGAGTCCCCGTTCCGCGGCGGCCGCGAGGGCCTCCTCGATGGTCAGCACTCCAAGCTGCTCGCCCTCACCCGTCACCACCCGCACCGGCGAAATCCGAATTTGCCGGTTGACCCGCACGCGACGTTCACGATCGAAGCTGGACAGAGGCAGTTCCTCCCACAGGACAAAAAAGGACACCCCACCGAGGCGGGGTGTCCGAAGAGTTGCACCGCGGCCCCGTAAGGCCGGATGCTTATGTCTCCTCAGACCGCGTCGCCATGTCCTTCGGCTCGGGGTGGGACGGATCTCCCGTCCTCTTGCATTCGACCAAGGTAGCGGGTGTTCTGGCCGGGGTCAAGGGGGAGCAGGCCCAGCCGAGACTGGCTTCTTGAAAGCATCGCCTAGGAAGCTCCCAATCACCGCCAGGGGCGCTCCGACCAGCACGGTGGTGATCACACCGTCGCCGACCCGCATACCGGTGCTCACCTTGCCTTCCTACCCGTACGTGGCCGCGACCCGGGTCCCGAGGGCCGCCCCGGTCGCCGCCCCCATCCAGAACCCCTCCTGCCAGTCGCTCCGCCGGCGCACGGTGTCAGCGATGGCGATTCGGAAGGGCGTCGCTCGGAGGAAGAGCGGCAGGGTGGTGAGGCGGGAAGCTGGCAGCGGGGGCTGGAAGCGCAGCTGAGCGCTCGCCGCGGTTGGCAGAAGGAGGAGAACGGCCAGGAGGGGAAGGAAGGAACGGTTCCGCATAGCAGCACCCGCCGGTCGATCACGGAAGCTCAGGGATCATAAAAATACCGTTCACCGTTCACCGTTCACCGTTCACAGGTCACTTCTCGCCTACCCCTCACCCCTCACCGCCCGGCGCCCCCATCCGCTCCGCCAGCTCCGTCCCCTTCTCGCCCGACACCATCCGCCCACCCACCGTGTCGGCGTCGTGCTCGAAGATCACCCGCCACCCCTCGGCCATCCCACGATGGTATAGCGCCCGCTTGCTCTCGAGCGTGCGGAGCGGCTCGACGTCATACACCATGATCCAGGGCAGCGGGAGGTGATGCGCCGTCGGCACGGTGTCCGCCGGGAAGAGAAGCCCCTCCCCCGCACTCTCGAGCAGCACCGACATGTGCCAGGGCGTGTGTCCGGGGGTGACCATCACGCGGACGCCCGGGACGATCGTGCCGGCCGGGCCGTCGATCAGCTGCATCTGCCCCGACTCGATCAGCGGCGCATAGTTGTGCGGGAAGTAACTCGCGGTGGTCCGCTCGTTGGCATGCGCCGCATAGGCGTACTCGCGACGATGCGCCACATAGCGCGCGTTGAGGAATGTCGGCTGCACCCGCCGCTCGGCGTCATCCGGCGCAATAAACGTGTTGCCGCCGGCATGATCAAAATGCAGGTGCGTCGAGACCACGACCTTCACATCCTCCGGCCGATGCCCCAGCTCGGCGAGCGCATCCTCCAGCGCGGTGCGGCCATCGGCCCCGGCATTCTCGGTGCCGTAGATGTCGAGAAACTTCGCCGCCTCCTTGTTGCCCAGCCCGCTGTCCACGAGCACGAGACCATCGTCATGCTCGATCAGCAGCGTGCGCATTGCGAGGCGAATGCGATTGCGCCCGTCGGCGGCGATGCGCTTCTCCCAGAGCAGCTTCGGCACCACGCCGAACATTGCACCACCATCAAGGTGCTGGATCCCGGCTTCGAGGGCATGCACCCGCAGCGTGCCGACCTGCAGTGTCGTGACGCGACTCATTGTGGCAACTCCGCGACTGGGGTGCGGTGCATGGTCTCGAGGTCGTGCAGCGTGCGCACGCCCTTCTCGGCGGCAGCGCCGATCAACTTCTCGAGCAGCATCCCGGTCACGACGGCATCGCCTGCGGCACGGTGACGCGCCGTGAACTCCATGCCGAAGCGCGCAGCGAGCGAGCCGAGCGAGTACGATGGCTCGTGGCGATAGAGCCGACGCGCCAGGCGTACGGTGCAGAGTCTCGGGCCGTCGAGGGCGAGGTCGCGCGCACGCTTCACTTCGGCGCCGACGAAGCCCCAGTCGAAGCGGGCGTTGTGCGCCACGAACACGCGACCCGCCAACGCATCGACCACCTGATCGGCGATGTCGCGGAAGGTCGGCGCGCCCTGCACCATCGCATCGCTGATCCCGGTGAGTTCCTGGATGCGGCCGGGGATCGAGCGCCCCGGGTTCACGAGCGAGTCGAAGACCACCTCGCGTCGGGTGCCCTGCACCACCACGACGGCGATCTCGGTGATGCGATCGTTGCCGACGGGCTGCATCCCTGTCGTCTCGACGTCGACCACGGCGAAGGCACACTCCTCGAGCAGCGGGGACCCCTGTGCCGCGGCAAGCAATGCCCAGCGACCATCGGGCTGCTGCCGCACGCGCGGGTCGGCGCCGAGGAGCGCCGTCGCGAGACGATCGGCGACGGCACGCGGTGCGTTCGGCAGCCCCAGCACCTGCACCGCCAGTCGCTCCGCGCCGACCGGGCCATCCGCCAGGAGGAGGAGGGCGCGATCAACCAGCGTCCCCGACGGCACCGCCGAGAGGCCGCTCATGCCCGACGCGCTCCGTCGACCGCGCGGTGCGCGATGGCGTAGGAGAGAGTCTCGAGTTCAACGGCGAGGTTCACGTTCTTCACTTCGACTCCCTCGGGAACATGCAACTGCACCGGCGCAAAGTTGAGGATCGCCGTGACGCCCGCGCTCACGAGCCGGTCCACCAGAGCCTGCGCCGGATCGGCCGGGGTCACGAGGACCGCAAGATCCACCTCCTCGTCGCGAACCACGGCCTCGAGGAGGGCCACATCCTGCACGCGCACATTGCCCCACCGCTCGCCGATCTTCCTGGGGTCCTTCTCGACGACGGCCACGATGTCAAACCCGCGGGCGCTGAAGCCGGAGTACTGGACCAGTGCCGACGCAAGACGACCGGCACCGACCAGGATCACGCGATACCGCCGGTTGAGGCCAAGGATTTCGCGCAGTTCGCCGGCGAGGGCATGGACATCATACCCAAGTCCCCGCTTCCCGAACGACCCGAAAAACGAGAGATCCTTGCGAACTTGCGCAGACGTGGTGCCGGCGCGGTGGGCGAGGGCGTCAGAGGAGAGGGTGTCGGCGCCCTGCTCCTCGAATTCTTCGAGGAACCGCAGGTAGATCGCGAGGCGACGGACCGTGGAGTCGGCGATCTTGCGTGGCAGCATTTGTGAAATGTTTCACGAGCCCGGGGGCGGGGCAACCCCAGACGACACGAACGGCCGATTCCGGACGGAATCGGCCGTCGTGGCCTGCCACCGGAGCACGGTTCAGTTGGGCCAGAGCCAGCCAAAGACCCCGGCGGTCACCGCCCCGTAGAGGAGGGCATCGAAGGTGGCCTTGAGGGCGAGGCCCACGCTGCGGTGGTACCAGATGGTGATCGGCCACGCTCCACCGGCGTAGGCCAGGAAGGCGGTCGTCCCGGCAAACCGAAACACCTCGAGGTAACTCGCGCTGGGTGTGAGCGCCCGCGAGGCGACGTACGCCGCGATGGTGGAGACCACCAGCAGAAAGGCGAACCAGCGAATGAACATCGGTCCCATCGCGCTGGGGCCGTTCGGGAGCACCGTCATCATCATCACCGGCCCGTGCCGCATCTTCTCGGTGAATTCCGGCGTCGCCATCTCCTTCATGTCCTGACAGCGCGGCAGCATGTAGTCCCCCGGCGCGATCGCGAACGGCCGCAGGGCGGCCTGCACCCGGTCCTGGTCGGGGACGCCAGGGTAGTCCCCCTTGTGCCAGGGGAAGACGGTGTGGACCAGCGTGGAGACGAGAAAAACGGCGACAGCGGAGAGCAGGATCGGGAGCCAGAGCGACGCGATGGTCACCATGGGACACTCCGGGTGCGAGGAAGGGGGAACCAGACGATAACGCCCCTGCCCTTCCCCCGATAGCGCGCTTACCAGTCCACCGAGCGATAGTCCTTGAGGAACTGGCCCCAGACGTTGCTGCCGGTGTTGGCGCCATCGATGATGGGGTCGACGATCCGCGCCGCGCCGTCGATGATGTCCAGCGGTGGGTGGAAGCGGTGCTCGGCCGTCTTGGCCGCGGCGATCTCCACCGGATCCTCGTCGGTCACCCAGCCGGTATCGACCGAGTTCATGTGAATGCCGTCCTTCACATAGTCGGCCGCCGAGGTCCGCGTCATCATGTTGAGCGCGGCCTTCGCCATGTTGGTGTGCGGATGGCGGGTGGTCTTGAAGCGCCGGTAGAACTGCCCCTCGACCGCCGAGACGTTGACGATGTGCTTGTCGCGGTTCGGGGTACGATTCATCAGTGGGCGAAGCCGCGCGTTCAGCACGAAGGGCGCCACCGCATTCACCAGCTGGACCTCAAGCAACTCCACGGTGGACACCTCGTCCAGCTGCAGCCGCCAGGAATTGCGGCCGCGCAGGTCGACCTGCTGCATGTCGAGGTCCAGTTCGCCTTCGGGGAACAGGTGCGACTGCCCGAGCAACTCCTCGGCGAGCAACGGCACCTGCGACAGGGCCGCCGCGTGAGTCAGGCCCGGCACCTCAGTCAGCAGCGGCCCCACTTCGGACCTTCCCTCGCTACCCGAGGCGAGCGCATTCGTCCCGCGCATTCCCTCGAGGGGGTGGAGGAGCTTGCGCGCCGCCGCCGGCA
>JBBQJU010000013.1:0-21903 GCA_038326215.1 Gemmatimonadales bacterium
GCGTCCTGCGCGTAGCCTTCCACCATCGCATCGCTCAGCCGCTCGCCGAGGAGGCGATCGGCGGCGACGACCCGGCGTCGACTGGTCTCGAGGCCCACGTCGAGCTGCTGCCGCGCCCCGACCCGGCGACTGTGGCCAAGCTGCAGGCGGCGGGTACGTTCTTCCTGCGTTGGTGCCCCGGTGTCGGCGTAGGGGAGATCGCCGAGCGCTTGGCGGAAGCGGTGGCGGAATTCCTGATTGCTGACCCGGAGCCGCCAAGTACCGCCGAGCGCGTCGAGCCCGGCCTCGCTCCACGCGGTTACGCCGGTATTGTCATTGAAGGCGAAGAACCCGCCACCGACGCCCCACCGTTGCCGCTCACGGAAGGCCGAGGCATCGAACCGCAGCGCGACCCGCCCGAACGTCGTCCGCAGCGACCCCTGCCCGTCGACGACACGCTGCAGTGTCCCCTGCTGCTCCACCTGACCGGGAATGCGGTCCTGCTCGCGCCCCCCGAGCGTGGCACGCCACGCGACCGCGCCCCCCTGTTGGGCGCTCAGCGTGGCATCGCGCCGCCCGAGCGAACCTGCATGAGTGGCCGCATCGAGATGCAAGCCCCCGGTTGGGGCCTGCGTCACGATGTTGATCACGCCGCCGAGCGCCTGCGATCCGTGGATGACGGAAAGCGGCCCCTTCACCACCTCGATGTGATCGACACCATGCGTCGAGAGACGAGAGAGGTCGCGATCCTCGAGCATCTGCCCGGGCGCCGGTTCACCGTCACGGAGGACGAGGACGCGGGCTTCGCCGATGCCACGAATGGCAATCCCACTGGCCGTCGGCGGCGAGTTGGTGACTTGCAATCCCGGCTGTTCGCGGAGCACCTCCACCACGGACGCCGCGCCCTTCGCGAGCAGCTCGTCATGATCGATGCGCTGCACCGGCATCACGATGCCAGCGGCGGCCTGGGTGCGAAGCCCGCCGATGGCGACCAGATCCGCGAGCGTCGTCGCGGCTGCCTGCAGCACGACGCGAAGCGAGGTCTTGCGCTCACCGAGCACCACCCGCACCGGGAGATAGCCGATGGCGCGGACTGCGATGGTGTCACTCGGGCCGCGACGCACCAGCCGGAACGTTCCGCCGCCATTGGTCACCGCTACCGCACCACCGGGGAGGAGTCGCAGTTCGGCACCGGCGATCGGCGCACCACTCCGGCCATCGGTGACGGATCCCGCGACGTCCTGCGCCCGCATCACCCTCGGCGCCGTCATCACGACGACCGCGAGCATGATGCGAGGCAGGACGCGCGGGCGCATCACTGGATCCTGGCGTAACGGAGCGTGACGTGCCCACTTTCTCCGGTGGTCGGCTCGTAGAACGAAAGGAATTGAAGCTTGTAGGTCGAGCTGCCCGAACGGACCAGGTAGATATTGAAGGTCGGCGAGAGACGGTTCTGGTTGACCGGATCGATGCCGTAGAGGAACGGCGGCTTCAGGTCGACCGTGAAGCCATTCGGGATCGGCGAGGAGAGGGTCGAGAAGAACCGACCATAGGTCGGTGCATCCGAGGCGCTCGTCATCGTGGTGAACGACTCCGTGCTTTCCAGGGGGTAGGTCCCCGTCGGACAGGACGCGTCGGGATTGACCGCGAGGGTGATGGCGGAGGTCACGGCGAAGTCCCAGGTGCAGCCGGTGGTGGTGACGGCCGCGCCGGTGGTGAGCGAGACCTTGCCCGGCGCAGCGGCCGTACCGGCCGGCACCGTCACGCTCTGCACAGCCCCGAGCTGGCCACCGGCAGGCTGCAGGCGGTACTCGAGGCGCAAGCTCGCGAGCGAGAAGCCGTTGAGCGTGAGCTCGGCGACGCGCACGACCGCAAAGCCGCCATCGGCTCGGCGCACCTTCCACGCGACCGCCGGCACCGCGACGATGGTGGTCGCGCTGACTGGACGGAACCACGCCGTCAGCGTCTCGGCCAAGGAGGTCGAGGTGAACATCGACGTCGCGGCAATCGAAGCGACCGTGATGCCGTCAAAGGACGCCAGCTGTGAGGCCGGCGTGTAGGCGAGGATGGTGGCGGCGGGCAGCGTGCTGTTGTCGAGCACCCGAACGCCGCTGACACCCTTCGTCCCGGCGACGCCCCCGTTGAGACGCACTTCGTACCGCCGAATGGCGATGTCCCAGGCCGGGCTGGTCGCCGGGTTGGCCACGGTCACTTCGGCGCCAGTGGCGAGATTGAAATAGCGAAAGTCGGTGGTGGAGGTGGCGTTGATCGTGGCCTGACCGGTCGTGCCGGGGCCGGTGTTGTCGGGCAAGGTGGCTTCGCCGTTGCAACCCATTGTGGTTAGCAGACCAAGGGCGACAACGGCGCGATAGGAACGGGCGACTGTCATGGGGGACCGTACCACGTGAAGTGGGAGACGTCGTGTGCCGATCGCCCAGTGCGCCGACACACCAACAACGTATGTCCCGGGCGGGTGGCGCAAAATCCGTTCGATTGCAGACCGGGGAACTACGGATGCACCATGCCAGTGGCCACGCCCGGCTACCTTTCCCGCGTCCCCTTTCACCGGTTGCCCGATGCCCCCGACTTCGCTGCTGGACGCGCTTCTGGCCTGCCATCGCGCCCACCGGGGCCGCCTCGCGGCGCTGCTGGCACCGCACGGCCTGCACGCCGGCCAAGATGCCCTGCTCCTGCTGGTGTGGGACCAGCCCGGACTGCGCCAAGCCGCACTGGCCCAACGACTCGGCGTCGAACCCCCAACGGTGTCGCGGATGCTGGAGCGGCTCGAGCGCGCGGGCCTGGTCCAGCGCCGCCGTGACCCACATGATGGTCGGCTCTGGCGCATCCATCCCACACCCCGATCGCGCCTCCTCGAAGCCAGCGTACGGCGTGGGACCGAGGAAATGGAACAGGCGGTACGCCTCGCCCTGGGCGCGCCGGGGAGCGATCAGCTTCGGGCGCTGCTGCAGTCGGCGACGGCCGCGCTCCAGGGAAGCGAGGGTGACCAGTGATCCGCCGGGTCATCACCGCCCTTCTCCTTGGTGCCGGCCCCGTCACCGCGCAACAACTCCCCTATCGCGACGCCACGCTTTCCGCCGCGGTGCGCGCGAGTGATCTGCTGGGGCGGATGACGCTCGAGGAGAAGTTCGGGCAGCTCTACATGCTACCGGGTGATCTCGCCCCCGATAGCAGCCGCTTCCGTCACGGCCTCTTCGGACTGCAGATCGCCGCGCGGGGCGAACGTGGCGACGCCGCGGCGCAGCTGTTGACGCGCAACGCCACTGGCTCGGCGCGCGACGTCGCGACCCGGCTCAATGCAACGCAACGCTGGTTCCGTGAGCGGACCCGGCTCGGCATCCCGATCATTCCCTTCGAGGAGGGATTGCACGGGCTGGTGCAACAAGGGGCGACCGTCTTCCCGCAGGCGATCGGCCTCGCAGCAACATGGGACACCGCCCTCGTGGGCCGGGTCGCGCAGGCGATCGCCGACGAGGCACGGAGCCGCGGGGTCCGGCAGATTCTCTCCCCGGTGCTGAACGTGGTGACCGATGTCCGCTGGGGGCGCGTGGAGGAGACCTACGGGGAGGACCCGTGGCTGACCGCCCGCCTCGGCGTTGCCTTCATCCGGCCATTCGAGACGTCCGGTGTGATCACCACGCCAAAACACTTCGCGGCCAACGTGGGGGATGGCGGGCGCGACAGCTATCCGATCCACTCCGACCAACGCTTCCTGAACGACGTGATCTTCCCGCCGTTCCGTGCCGTGGTGGCTGCCGGAGCCCGCAGCCTGATGGCAGCGTACAACTCGGTCGGTGGCGCACCCTCCACCGCCAACGCGATGCTGCTCACCGAGACGCTGCGACGGCAGTGGGGTTTCGGTGGATTCGTGATTGCCGACGCCGGCGGGACTGGCGGTGCGAACGTGCTGCACTTCACCGCGCGCGACTACCCCGACGCGACGCGCCGCGCGATCACGGCCGGCCTCGACGTGATCTTCCAGACATCGTGGGATCACGTCCCCCTCTTCTGGCCAGCGTTCGCGAACGGCTCGATTCCGATGGCGGCGATCGACACCGCTGTCGTTCGTGTGCTGCGCGCGAAGTTCGACCTCGGCCTCTTCGATGCGCCGTACGTCGATGTCACGGCAGCCGAGCAACTCGCGGCGTCACCGGCGCATCGGGCGCTGGCCACCGAGGCGGCACGGGCGTCGCTCACCTTGCTGCGGAATGTGCGCGCGACACTGCCGCTCGATCGGAGCCGGCTCAGGACCCTTGCGGTGATCGGTCCCGATGCCACCGACGCACGCTTCGGGGGCTACAGCGGCTCCGGTACCTCGCGCATCTCGATTCTCGATGGCATTCGCGCCGCTGCGGGCGCGCACGTACAGGTCAACCACGTGGCCGGTCCCGGTCGATCCATCGCGAGCACGGTGACCGTGCCGGCGACCGCGCTGCCCGGCGGACTGCGAGGCGAGTACTTCGACAATCCTGGCCTCACCGGCACGCCGCGCCTGGTCCGGTGCGACGCGCAGGTAGCGTTCGGCTGGACGCTCTTCGCGCCAGATACCGCGCTCGCCTGGGACTGGTATGGCGTGCGCTGGACCGGCACCCTGGTCGCCCCCGTCACCGGGACCGTGCAACTCGGCGTCGAAGGCAACGATGGCTATCGCCTCTGGCTCGACGACCGACTGCTGATTGATCGGTCGCAGCCCGCCTCGTATGCGACGACCACAGCCGCCGTCACCTTCGTGCGCGGGCAGTCGCATCGACTCCGCCTCGAGTACGCCGAACGGGCAGGCAATGGTCGGGTCAGACTGGTGTGGGACGCTGGAGTGCACGACGACTCTCGATCGCGCATCGCCGAGGCGGTGGCGCTCGCTCGCCGGAGCGATGCCGTCGTGGTGGTGGCGGGCATCGAGGAAGGGGAGTTCCGTGACCGCGCGTCGCTGGCGCTCCCGGGGGCGCAGGAGGCGCTGATCCGCGCGGTCGCGGCAACTGGCCGCCCCGTGACGGTGGTCGTGGTCGGTGGCAGCGCGGTGACGATGCGGCCATGGATTGATCGGGTGGGTGCCGTGATGAACGTCTGGTACCCTGGCGAAACGGGCGGTACTGCCGTCGGTGAGGCGCTCTTTGGGGACATGAATCCGGCGGGCCGCCTGCCGTTCACCGTGCCGCTCAGCGAAGGGCAACTACCACTCCCCTACCTCCATCTGCCAACCGGCCGCGGCGATGACTATGCCGACCTCTCCGGCCAGCCGCTCTTTCCGTTCGGCCATGGGTTGAGCTACACCACTTTCGACTACACCGGGATGCAGATCGTGCCGCTCGGTCCGGCACGATTCGAAGTCCGCGCGACGATCCGCAACAGCGGCAAGCGCGATGGCGACGAAGTGGTGCAGCTCTACCTGCGTGATGAGCTCGCGTCGGTGGCACAGCCCGTGATCGCGCTGAAGGGATTCCAGCGGGTGCGCCTCGCGGTCGGTGAGTCCCGCATGCTGCGCTTCCTCCTTGATTCGACGCACCTGGCGATCACCGATACGCTGGGGCGGCGCATCGTCGAACCAGGGACCTTTCGGGTGATGGTGGGGGCGTCGTCGAAGGATCTGCGACTGCGCGGAGTGTTCCGGGTCGAATAGCGAGCTATTCCGTCAGCTTGCCGATCGCCTCGTTCCAGCCGCCGATCGCCGGCCCGCCGAGCGGCGGCCGAACACTGTTGCCGTCCCAGCCGAAGAGCAGCTTGCAGGCCTCGCCACACACCGCGCCTTGGCAGCTGCCCATGCCGACGCGGGTCCACAGCTTTGCCTGGCGCGCGGTCCATGCCGGATCGACGTCGCCGCACCGGACATCTTCGCACCGGCAGAGGATGGTCTCCGGCGTGCCGAGGTGTCGCAGTTCCTCGCGGGGCGCGAAGGCCTTGGCCAATCTCGCCCCGAAGCGCCGCCCGGCGTCGCGCGCGCGGATCAGCTGCGGGTCACGGGCACCGCGCTCATCACCAGCAACAGCACGCCCGGCCATTTCACCTTCGACCCGCGCCGCATCATCGCCCGCCACGCCGGTGCATTCGCCGACCGCGTAGATCCACGAGACCGAGGTGCGCTGCATCGCATCGACCTGGATCGCGTCACCCTCGAGCGCACAGCCGAGCAGCCGCGCGAGTTCAGTGTTCGGCACCAGCCCGCATGCGGTCGCCAACCAGTCGCAGGGCACACGCCGCTCCCTTCCGCCCACCGACAGCACCACTTCGCGGACGCGTTCATCGCCCTCGGCGCGGACGACCCAACTGCCCGTGCGAAACATCGAGCCAAGCGTCTCCCATCGATACTGCGCGCCGAGCAGCAGCTTCGCCGGATCGGCGAGGAGGGCCCCGGCGAATTGCAGCAACGCAGTGCGACCCGCCTGTTCGGCAATCATGCCGAGCTGCGCGCCGGCCTTCACCACGGAGGCCGCCACCGGCCAGAGGAGCGGGCCGCTCCCGGCCACGACGACACGCGTTCCCGTGAGCGGCAAGCCGCTCTTGAGGAGTGCCTGCAGTCCACCGACACCGGTCACGCCGGGGAGCGTCCATCCTGGGAAGGGGACGAAGCGCTCTACGGCACCGGTTGCGAGAATGACCTGCTCTGCGCGCTGCACGTCAACACGACCGCGGAAATCGACGATCAGTTCATGCGCGGATGGCGCGTCGATGACGCGGGCCTCGTTCGCCACGGTCACGCCGGCAGTCCGGACCCGATCCAGTTGCTGTTGGGCAAGCGGCGAGAGTTCCGCAGGCCGGCGATGCCTCCAGATCTGGCCACCGAGCGTGCGCCCTTGGTCGATCAGCAGGACCTGCCGGCCACCGTTGGCGGCCGCCGCGGCCGCGGCCAGCCCCGCAGGGCCACCGCCGACCACGACGACATCCATCGCACGGCGGCGCGTCATGGTGCGGTCTCCACGCGCATCCCATCGCGGACACCGACGAGGCAACTGCGCACCTCGGTGACACCGTCAATCGTCACTCGGCATTCATGGCAGGTGCCCATCCCGCAGATCGGGGCACGCGGCGCGCCGCCCTGGTCACGCCGGAAGGCGGTGATGCCGAGGCCAAGCAGCGCGGCGGCCACCGTGGCGGAGGCATTCACGCGGCGTGGGACGCCATTGACGAGGATGGTGACATCGTCGGTCATGCGGCAGCCTCGATCGACGGCATCGGGCGGTCGGGGAGGAAGGGTGTGGGATCGACGGGAGGAGCGGTACCGAGCACGCCCGCCACGATCAGGTCCGCCGTGCCGGTCGCCATCGTGATACCGAGGCCTTCGTGACCGGCCGCGATCCAGACCCCGGGAATCGCCCCCCACGCGCCGATGAGTGGGAGCTTGTCGGCGGTCGCCGGACGGAATCCCACCCAGGTCCGCAACGCCCGCACATTGCCGATGCCCGGGAGATAGCTGGCGGCGCGCGTCAGCATGGCATGCACCAGCGGACGATTGATGGCTGGGTCGGTGCCGACGAGCTCGCGCGATGAGCCGATGAGCAACTGGCCGTTGCGCCGCGGCTGCACATTGAAGGCGACCGATGCGCCACCGAAGGAATGTGCCGAATGGAGATAGCCGAGCTCGACGAGTTGGTGGCGGACCGTACCGGGCCGGCGATCAGTGATGACGAGGTGGCCACGCCGCGGGACGATGGGGAGTCCCGGCACCAGCGATGGACTCTCGACACCGGCCGCGACGACGATCGCACCGGTGTGGAGCACCGCGCCGGTCGCAAGCGTCACGCGGCCGGTCGCAATCGACTGGACCCGTACCGCGGGATGTTCGATGGCACCGAGGGCCACGGCACGGCGCACCAGTTCCCGCGCGATCGTCGGTGGGTAGCAGACGGCGTCATCAGCCACGAGGAGCGCGCCGGCCAGCCCGTCACGCAGTGCCGGTTCTTCCCGCGCCAACTGCGCAGCCGTGAGCAGTTCCGCGTGGACTCCCGCGCGGCCGTAGCCCGCAATGCGATCCGCTGCGCCACGCAGTTCGGTGTCGTCGGCGGCAATCCAGAGCGTCCCGCAGCGATCCACTTCGCCATCGGCGGGGAGCGTCTCGGCGAGCGCCAACCACCGGCGGCGCGAGTAGGCGGTGAGTGCAAGCTGTGCGGGGGAATCGTCCATCACCACGAGGTGACCCATCGCCGCGCCGGTACTGCCACTCCCGGCGAACGCCCCTTCGAGGATGGTGACGCCCACGCCCTGCTCGGCCAGTGCCAATGCGGTGGCGGCGCCGACTAGTCCGGCACCGATCACCACCACGTCAGACACCGGGGTGCTGCTCATGCAAGGCCGAGACGGAATGGGTCAGCGGGATCGAAGCGCAGCGTGCTGCTTGCCGTGACGAAGGCACTGCCACGGATGTAGGGAATCAGGTCGGTCCCTTCGCGCTCAACCCAGCCGACGAAGCGCGAGCCGACGATACTCTCCTGACGCCACCGCACGCCGGGCTCGAGCATCCCATGGGCCACGAGCGCCGCCATCTTTGCCGAGGTCCCGGTGCCGCAGGGCGACCGATCATACGCCGCCCCGGGGCAGAGGACGAAGTTGCGGGAGTCGGCATCGACGCGTTGCGGCGGCCCGAAGAGTTCGACATGATCGATCAGCTCGCCCTCCGCCCCGGTGATACCCGCGGCATTGAGCGCATCGCGGATGGCCGTGGTGCACTGCAGCAAGGCCGCACGGTTGACGAGGTCGAGGGTCGGTGCCGGAATCGAGGTGAGGAAGAACCAGTTGCCGCCCCAGGCAATGTCACCGGTCACGCGCCCGAGGCCCGCGACGTCCACGGCGACATCCGAGCGAAAGCAATACGACGGCACGTTGCGAATGGTCACTTCCCCATCGTCCGCGAGCACGGCGCTGACCGGTCCGACCGGCGTGTCGAGGTGCACAGTGCCCGGCGCGATCTTGCCGAGGAACTGCAGCGTGCGCACCACGCCAATGAGACCGTGCCCGCACATGCCGAGGTAGTCGACATCATTGAAGAAGACGACACCGGCGACTGCCTCGGGCCGCACGGGCGGGGTCAGCAGAGCGCCGACCACGGCATCGTGACCGCGCGGCTCAAGGACCACCGCCCGGCGGAGATGATCCTGCGTCGCGCGCATCACGTCGCGCCGCGCCGCCATCGTGTCGCCGGCGGGCTGCGGCCACCCGCTCACCACGAGGCGCGTCGGCTCTCCCTCGGTGTGGGAGTCCACCACTTCGATGGCGAGCGGCAGCGTCATGAGGCCGCCACCGGCCGGCTGCCGAGGGCCTGCCCGATCACCGCCATCGCCATCTCGCGCTCGGCGCCTTCGACCACGCAACGCGGGGCGCGTACCCGCTCGTTGCCGAGGCCGACTTCCTGTTGTACCAACTTGATGAGCTGCACGAACTTCGGCACCGTGTCCATCCGCAGCAGCGGGAGGAACCAATCATACAACTTCCGCGCCTCGGCCACCCGCCCGGCGGTGGCATGCTCGAAGAGGAGGACCGATTCGTCAGGCATGGCATTGACCAGGCCCGCGACCCAACCGCGCGCCCCCGCCGCCACCCCTTCGAGCAGCGCATCATCGAGGCCGACGAAGAGCGCGAGTCGGTCGCCGAGGAGCGCGCGGAGCGCCGTGATCCGCCGCACGTCGCCACTCGAGTCCTTGATGGCGTGGAGATTGGCGTGTTCGCAGAGTTGACGCACATGCTCGGGAATGAAGTCGGTGCCGTAGGCGATCGGATTGTTGTAGAGCATGCACGAGAGCGGCGTCGCCGTGATGATCGCCGAGACGTGGGCCCGCATCTCGGGCCAGTCGCCCTGATAGACATACGGCGGGAGGACCATCAGTCCGCTGCAGCCGGCGCCGGCGGCGGCCCGGGCGAGCGAGACCGCCTCCTCGGTGCTGAGCGACGAGATGCCGGCGACGACCGGCACGCGATCGCCGACCGACGCGACCAAGGTGCGAAGCACCTCGACCTTCTCGTCGACGGTGAGTGTGGCACCCTCGCCGAGCGATCCGAGCGCCACGATGCCGCGACAGCCCGAGGCGATGAGGCGGCGGGCGTGCCCGCCGAGGAACGCGTGGTCCACCTTGCCGTCGGGACCGAACGGGGTGGTGATTGCGGGAAAGACTCCGTGCCACTGCTGGGCGGTCATCGACGACATGGGTGTTCCTCTCAGGCGTGAATCTGAATCGTACGGATTTCGGTGTAGAACTCGCGGGCGGCGCGGCCCTGTTCCCTGCTGCCCGACGACGAGCCCTTGAGCCCTCCGAAGGGGGCGTGCGGATCAACGCCGGTGGTGTCGCCATTGACGCGTACCAGGCCGACCTCGATCCGCCGGAGATAGTGCATCGCACTGCCGAGGTCGCGGGTGAAGAGCGACGCCGACAGTCCGAAGGGGGTGGCGTTCGCCATCGTCAAGGCGTGCTCCAGATCCTCGGCCACCAAGAGTCCGAGGACGGGGCCGAAGAGCTCGCGCTGCGCCAAGGGATGCTCGGTACCAGGGAGCCGCAGGACACGCGGCGCGAACCAGTGGCCGTGGGCGTAGGTCGGGTCGTCCGGTAGCGCGCCGCCGGCAATCAGCTCAGCCTGGTCGGCCGCGAGCGCTGCCACAACGCGGTCGCGCGCTGCGGCGGTGATCATCGGGCCGATCGCGCACGCTGGGTCGGTCGGGGGGCCGAGGGGCAGCACGGCCATCGCGGCGCGCAACTTCTCGAGGAACGGCGCCATCACGCGTCGATCGACAATGACGCGCGACGTCGCGGTGCATTTCTGCCCGGCGTAGCGCATCGCGCCGGCGGCGGTGAGGAGGGCCGCGCGGTCGAGGTCGCCGTCGGCGGCGACGATCACCACATTCTTGCCGCCCATCTCGGTCTGCGCCCGCACGTTGCGCTCGGCGCCGATCGCTGCCACGCGCGCGCCGACGGCCGCTGACCCGGTGAACGAGATGCCGCGCACCCCATCGTGGCGCAGCAGCGCCTCCCCGGTGGCGCCATCGCCCGGCAGCATATTAAAGACACCGGCGGGCAGCCCGGCAGCAAGCGCAGTCTCGGCCAGTTGGTGCGCGACGCCGCTGGCGAACTCGGACGGCTTGAGCAACACCGGATTGCCGAAGGCGATCGCGGGCGCCGCCTTCCAGAGCGGAATCGCGAGCGGGAAGTTCCATGGGGTGATCAGCGCCACCGGGCCGAGCGGATCGCGCAGCGTGAACTGGAGCGCGTCCGCGGCCTGCGAGGGAATGACTTCGCCGCTCTCGCGGACCGCCTCGCCGGCGTAGTAGCGACAGATCACCACGGCCCGGCCGACTTCGCCGCGCGCCTCGCCGATCGGCTTGCCGACTTCGCGGGTGATCGCCTGCGCCAGCGCTTCCGCGCGTGCGGCGATCGCCTCACCCCACGCGTACAGTCGATCCGCCCGCGCAGGGCCCGTGGTCGCACGCCACCCTGGCGCCGCCGCGGCCGCGGCACCAACGGCGTCGGCGACTTCGGCCGCAGCGGTCGGGACGAAGCGGGAGGCAACCTCGCGGGTATCGGAGGGGTTGAGCTGCTCGTGGACGGCGGTGCCGCCCTGCGCATGAAAGGCACCGGCGACGAATCGCGGCGTGAGGTCAGCCATCAGGTGGACTCCGCATGACGATGACGCGCGAGCGCGTCGGTGAGCGCCGCGCCGGCGCCGAGGATGTGTTCGCGTACGAGGCGGGCAGTACGCGCGGTGTCGCGGGCACGGGCCGCGGCGAGGATCGCCCGATGTTCGCGGACGGCACGCGCGGTGCCACGGGTGAGGACGAGCTGCAGGCGGAGATAGCGATCGCACTGCGCGTGGAGACGGGCGATGATCTCGATGGTCCGCGGGCGGGCGGCTGGAGCATAGAGCGCCAGATGGAAGGCGCGATTGGCCTCGCCCCAGGCCGCGGTGTCGGCACTCGCGACGGCGCGCTCGAAGGTGGCCGCGTGGGAGCGCAGCAGCAGATCATCCGCGGCAGAAAGGCGCGGGACGGCCCGCCGCGTGAGGTCGGCCTCGAGGAGCGCGCGCAACTCGAAGAGCTCCGTCACCTCGCCGGCTGGGAGCGAGGCCACCACGGCACCCCGATGGGCAGCGAGCGTCACCAACCCCTCCGCCTCGAGCCGGAGCAACCCCTCGCGGAGCGGGATGCGGCTCACCCCGAGCTCCGCCGCCAACGCGGCCTGCCGCAGCGGGGTCCCGGCGGGATAGACCCCGTCGAGGATCCGTTCGCGCAGGGCGTCGGCGGTGGCATCGGTCAGGGTGCGGCGGGGGATGGACATGATTGTATACAATATCCAACCACTCGGCGCGTGACAAGGGAACTGGCGAACGGCGAACAGCGAACGGCGAACCGCGCAAGCCACTGGCGGTTCGCTGATCGCCGACGTCTACGGCAGTCGGGTATACACCAGCTTCTGTTCGATCTTCTTGATGACTTCCAGGGTGATCGTCAGCTCGAGTGACCCATCCTTGGCGGGCTTGAATTCGCGGATCACGGCGCCAGCACCGGGGATGCTCTTCTCCAGGATGAGCACCTTCCCCTGCCACTCGCCCCGGAACTCGATCACGCCGCCTTCCATCTGGCCGACCTGATGCTTCTTGCCGTCGGTCTTCCAGATGGTCTCGAAGCCGGTCTGGTCGGCCGTGATGACCGAACCATCGCTGACCTTGAGCACCATCGTCTGCAGCGGGCGGACCTCGGCGAGGAAGACGCGCATGTTGCCTCCCCCACCCATTCGGGCAGCCAAGGCGCGTCCACCACCACCAGCACCACCACCACCACCACCGCTTCGGCGCCCGCCGCCACCACCACCGGCAGCGGCCGAGCCGGCGGCTGTGGTTGAGTCGGGCTGCGGGCGGCCCGCAGGACGAGGATTGAGCAGCGCGGCCAACCCCGGGGGCGTCGAATCGCTGCGGGTCGAGTCAAGCTTCCAGGAGCCGGCGATCGCCTTCATCATGGCGTCGGTCGGCTTCTCCTGAGCGCCGAGCGGGGCCGCGAACGCGATCAACGCCACGGCGAGGGCGGCAGTACGGGTGCGGGACACGGGCATCTCCGACGAGGCTGGTGTGAGGGGCAAGCGCCGAATGGGCGCCCAACCTAGTGCTACGCCGAGTCGGGCCGCGGCGTTGATCGGCCAACCCGGTGGCCTCCGACCCGATCGGTGGCTATCGTTGACGGTGCTCCAGACTCCCGCTTCCGTGTCGTTCCTGCGCCTAAGCATCACGCGCTGCTGGTCGCTCCTCGCCCTCGCGGCGGTGACTGCGGCCCCGCTGGCCGCGCAGGAACATCCGATCAGCTGGACCATCGTTCGCCCCCCAGCCAGCGTGACGCAGGGCGCGGTCGTGAAGGTCGCGCTACGCGCGACAATCCCGCAGGGATGGCATCTTTACTCGATCACCCAGGGCCCCGGCGGACCGGTCCCGACCACGATCACCACCGCCGCCGGCGCCGCGGTCGCCATCACCGGAACGATTCGCTCTCCCGATCCGGACATCGCCGAGGACAAGAACTTCGGCATCCTGACCGAGACCTACACCGATTCCGCCACGTTCACGGTGCCGGTGACGGCCCTCACCCCAGGGCGCGCCACCCTCGCGTTGCAGGTCGCCTACCAGACGTGCACCGATCGCTACTGCCTGCCACCGACGTCGGACATCGTCGAAGCATCGTTTGCCGTGACCGCCGCGGCCGCGGGCGCCACGATGGCAACGCCACTCGCGACCGCCGTCACGCCACCGGCCATACCCCCGACGCCCCTTACCCCGACCACCGTGACCGCGGCGCCAGCGGCCGCCCCATCCACGGGCATCCTCCCCGGCGGGAGCACCACGGGCCAGTCGCTACCACTCTTCCTCTGGCTCGCCGCCGTGATGGGCGCGCTCTCGCTGCTGACCCCGTGCGTCTTCCCGATGATTCCGATCACGGTGTCGTACTTCACCCGCACCAGCGAGACGTCCGGCCACTCCGCCGCGCGCAACGCCTTCACCTACGCCCTCGGCATCGTCGCGACCTTCACCATCCTCGGGATGGCAATCGCGATCTTGGTCGGCGCCGGTGGTATCAATCGCTTCGCCGCCAATCCGTGGGTGAATCTCCTGGTCACCGCGCTCTTCCTCGCCTTCGCGTTGAATCTCTTCGGGGTCTGGCAGGTGACGCTGCCAAGCGCGCTGCTCACCAAGCTGAACGCGGCGTCCACGGGGACGCGCGGCGGGGAAACGGCCGGCATTCTCGCGATGGGGCTCACCTTCACGTTGACGTCCTTCACGTGCACCGCCCCGCTCGTCGGGACGCTGCTCGTGATGGCCGCCCAGGGCAATTGGCGCTGGCCGCTGCTTGGCTTGCTGGTCTTCTCCACCGTCTTCGCGCTGCCGTTCTTCCTGCTCGCGCTGATGCCCCGTGCCGTGGCGAAGCTGCCGCGCTCCGGCGCGTGGCTGCAGCGGGTGAAGGTGATGATGGGCTTTCTCGAAGTCGCCACCGCCATGAAGTTCCTGGCCAACGCCGACATGGTGTGGCAGTGGGGCATCTTCACCCGCGACGTCGTGCTGGTGGTCTGGATCGTCGTGGCCGTCGTGGCGGCGGCGTGGTTGCTCGGCGTCTTCACGCGGCCGCGGCCGCGCATTGCGGTGGTGCAACAGGTGGTGGCGGTGAGCTGCCTTGCGGCGGCGGTCTGGCTTGGCCGTGGCGTCGGCGGAGCACGCCTCGGGGAGCTCGAGTCGTTCCTCCCGCCACCCGAGGGTGCCGTCACCAGCGGCACCGCGACGGTCGAGGGTGAGTTGCCGTGGATGGTGAATGATCTGCCGGCGGCACTCGCCCAAGCAAAGCGCGAGCAGAAGCGGGTACTGGTCGACTTCACCGGCTACACCTGCACCAACTGCCGCTGGATGGAGGCGAACATGTTCCCGCGGCCGGAGATCACCCGGGAACTGGAACGCTTCGTCCGGGTGCGTCTCTATACCGATGGCCAGGGTGACCTCTACCGCCAGCAGCAGCAGCTCGAACTCGACCTCTTCGGTACGGTCGCGCTCCCCTACTACGCCATCATGGATACCCTCGGCACCCCACAGGCCCAGTTCCTCGGGATGACACGCAGCAGCGAGGAATATCTCACCTTCCTCCGCGGCGTCGCTCCGATCGCGGCCCCCTGACCCACGTCCTGCTACCGGCCACTCGCTGGCCTGGAGATCTGCCCGATGCGCCTAGTCGCCCTCGTTACGCTCCTGCCCGCGGTCTTGGGCGCGCAGGCCGTCTCGCCTGAGCAGCTCGTCCATGTGCCGCTCGCGTACCACGCACCGGTCGATGGGCAGCCGAAGCCAAACTTCTCGCCCAAGGGGATGCAGGTCGCGCTCACGACGGTGCCCCGCACGGTCCGCCTTCCGACCGGTGCCGTCCGCCCCGCCAAGCGCGGCATGCTGCAGCTCGGCACGACGAAGGCGAGCTGGGTGCCCGTCCTGACCACGGCAAGCAAGGAGTTCCCGACCGATCTGGTGCAGCTGTGGATCGACCGCAACCGCAACGGCAGCTTCAGCGATGACGGCCCGCCGCTCACAGGGACACCGGCACAGAACGCCAAGACGCGGGCGTGGTGGACCTCGTTCAACAAGGTCGAGCTCCCCGTGCGCTACACCGCTGCCGTCACCGAGCCGTACTTCGTGAATTTCTGGGTGGTGCGGAACGACTCCGCCGAGACGCCGGAGGTGATCCGTTTCTCGACCGGGTCGTGGCGCGGCGGCGCCGTGACGGTGAATGGCGTCCCGGCGCTCGTCGCCGCAATGGACAGCGACAACAACGCGCGTTTCGACGGCAAGGATACGTGGAGCGTGCTGGCGGCGTCGCTCCCGAAGGCGGAACAGGCGGTGCTCAGCATCGCCGAGGCACGGCCGACCAATCGATTGATGTTTCTCCCGACGACGGAGAAGGAGCTGGTGCTCGAGTTCCGTCGCTTCTCGCCCGACGGCCGCAGCATCGACTTCGCGGTGATCGACAAGCCGGTCACGAGTGCGCAGGACCGCGCGCCGGATGATCAACTCCGTGAGGAGCGCCCACGTCCGCGCACCACGGTGCCATTCACCTGGGCGCACGGCTCGACCGGCCTCGACGCAGCACTCGCGCAGGCAAAAGTCTCGGGGAAGAAGCTGTTCCTGGATTTCGAGGCGACCTGGTGCGGCCCCTGTCACACGATGGATGAGTGGATCTGGACGGACGCCGAGGTTGCGGCGAAGCTGAACGCGGAATACCTCGGCGTGAAGATCGACGTCGATCTCGAGAAGCCGCTCGTCAAGCGATTCGGGACCAGCGGCTATCCGACGATGATCATCCTCAACGCCGACGGCAGCGAGTTCACGCGGGTGGTCGAGTATCAGTCGTCGTCGATGATGCTGAAGTTCCTCGCGACTCCCTAAACAGTCATCGTGCGGCTCCACAGCGAAGCGCCCCGTTCCCCATCAGGGACGGGGCGCTTCCTGTTGGGTGAGCCGCAGCAGCATGACGGCGAGGCGCTTCGACTTGACCGGGAGCATCCGGAGATCGGCGGTTTCCTGATCGCTGTGATCATTCTTGCCGGAGAGGCCAATCCCGTCGATCACCATCGGCACAATGCCGCTGATGAAGGCGACGTCGGCTGCGCCGGCGCGCGCCGGATCGACGCCGCGCACCGCGCCGGTGCCGAGGTCGCGCGCGGCCCGGTCATACAGGGCCAGCAGTCGCTCATTGGCAGCGCTGGGCGGTAGCGGCGGGTAGCCCTCCTTGAAGGTGATCGTGGCGGTGGTGTGGGGCAGGTGCTGCGCGACGATCTTCTCCATTGCCGCCTTGGTGCGTGCCAGCTGCTCGGCGGAGATGGTGCGGATGTCGCCGGTGACCACGACCTCGCGGGCGATCACATTGTTCTTGCCGTCGGCCTTCCCGGCGGCACCTTCGGCATCGATCGTGAGGTTCGACCCGCCGAGGATGAGGCCGGGGTTGAACGCCAGCAGCGGTTCGCCAGCGAGCGTGGTGTAGAAGGCGGTGAGAATGCGGGACGCCTCGAAGACGGCGCCGGCGCCGATGTCCTCGCGGAAGATCTGCGACGCGTGGCCGGCGGTGCCGGTGGTGCGCAGCGTCCATCCGGTGGCGCCGCGACGGGCAATCACGGCGGTCGCCGGGTCACCGGCACCATTTTCGAGACCGATCGCGGCGATTGCTCCCTGCGCCACATCACGCAGCACGCGGCGCGCCTCGGTGAGTGGCCGGCCAGCGTCCTCCTCGTCGCCGCTGAAGTAGGCCACGATATGCATCCCGTCGAGTGCGCCGGCGTCCTTGAGGGCGGTCAGCGCCTGCAGGATGATCACGTCGCCACCCTTCATGTCGATCACGCCAGGGCCGCGCGCGGTGGTGTCGCTGAGTCGCTCGAAGCGCTGGAACGGCGAGCCCGGTTCGAAGACGGTGTCGAGGTGACCGATCAGCAGCAGCTTGGGTCCGGGGCCGAGATGTTCCGCGACGAGGTGGCCGGCGCGGCCGACGCTGGTGGCGTCTTCCCAGCGGGTGGTGAAGCCGAGGGCGTCGAGCCGCTCACGCAGCAGGGCGCCGACTTGCCGGACGCCGGCGAGGTTGGCGGTGCCGCTGTTGATGTTGACGAGCCGCTCGAGGAAGGCGAGGCCGTCGGCGTTGCGGCGATCGACCGCGGTGACGATGGCGCGCTCGACGGCGCTGAGTGTTGCGCCCTGGGCGCTTGCTGCGGCGGGAACCGCCATCACGCAGAGGGCGGAGAGCCGGAGGCAAAGGGCTGAGATAGGAGGCATCCCAGAAAGGTACTCGCTGGTGGCGGGGCGGGGTGAGTGAGGGGCCGGGATGGCAGACAACCGCTGGCCGCGCTACCTTCGCCCGATGACTCCGCGCAATCGCCTCGCCATCGCCCTGGCCATCGCCTCATTGATTCTGCTCTGGCCCGGCCTCTCCCGGCCCGCGCTGACCATCCGTGCCACGATGGAGATGTTCGGGCAGACGCGGGAGTTGTCGAACGAGACGCGCAGCGTCGTCGGGGCGGTGCGGAGCCTGCATCAATCCGGCAATGACTTTGTCGCCGGACTCATTCTGGTCTTCAGCATCCTGATCCCGCTGATCAAGGCGGCGCTGCTCATCCCGATCTTCACGCTGCGGAGCGCGGCGCAACGCAGGCGACTTTTCCGACTGGTGCAGGCGATCAGCAAGTGGTCGATGGCCGACGTCTTCGCGGTGGGCATGCTGATCGCGCTGCTCGCGGCCAAGGGGACTGCCAATCTCTCGGCCGTGGCCGGTCCGGGATTCTATTCCTTCGCCGGCTACTGTCTGGTCTCGAACCTCGCCTTCCAACTCCTCCAGCTCGACGAGGCCGCGGCTACTTCTTCGGCGTGATCTTGAACTTCGCGACGGGCTGACCGCCGAGGTTCACCAGGCCGTCGAGCGCGCCATCGGCGCCGAGCGTCGCGTCGTGCTCCAGCACCTTGGGGCCGGCCGAGGTCGCGCCTGCTGCGGCCGCCGTAGTTGCCGCGACGGTGACGCGGAACTGCACCCGTGCGCCGGTGCGCACCAGATTGGAAATGGTCCCGCTTCCCTGCCCCGACACCATCGCGGTGCCCCCAACTCCACCCGATGCCGCGACGAAGGTATAGGTCACTGGCGCGACGATCGAGCTGTCGCCGAACGGCACGGTGACGGTGCCTGCCCAGGTGCCGACCATCGAGGCGGCGGTCGGCGGGGGGGGCGGTGCGGTTTTCTTCTGTTGGGCGGCTGCCGGCGCGGCGAGGGTAACCAGAGCGGCAAAGGCGAATCGGAGAGACATGAGTGAGCTCGCGTGAATGGTTGGGTCTGATCGCATTGGTTACTTGGACGGCCGGAGCACAGCTTTCAGCACGTCTGGCATCTGCCGTGTGGTGCTCGGCTTCTCAGCGGCTGACTTGAGCGCGTCCCAGTCGGCCGGGGGATTGCCGTCTTCCAGCATCGCGGCGAATACTCGATACGCGTCGGTCTTCGCACCGCGAGTTCGGAGTGACTCCTCGTCATTGAGCCAGGCATAGACGATCGCCTTGCCGCTTGTGGAGAAGCGGTAGAACAGGCGATAGCGTCCGTTGCCCGTCTTACCACGAAACCACTCGCGATGCCCGCCGCCGATCGCCCCGCCGTGACGGTACTTCGCATTCCCTGGGTCGCGGGGAATGTCCTCCAACATCAGACTCAAGACGTGCCGGAGCAGTTTGCGGTTCGGACCACCGTCGGGCTCCCTCTCGGCGGCATCCACCAAGCGACCAAGTTGATCAATCAAGAGCGGGTGTAGACCAATGCGCCAACCGTGGGCCTCCAGCTGTTCAGTCGGAGGTTCAGGCGGCGGCGTCGGTTTCGTCTTGCGGCGCGCAGACACTCAGAGCGCCACCTGACCATCGATCGGAGTGTCGTGGTCAATCGGCTCGCCAGCCGATGCCGCGGCTGCGCGCAGCAACAGCGCCGCCGCGAGGGGACGCACGACACCGGGTGTCGCGATGCTCTGGCTCAAGAAATCGAGAAACGCGTCGAGTGCCGGGTCTTCGTGGCGCCCTGCCTCGGGATTGACCAAGCGCACGTCACCGCCAATGATCTCGTAGCCGATCCGCGAGCCCGCTTTGATGCCCAACACTTTGCGGACCGCCGGAGGGAGCGTCGTCTGGGATCGGGCGGTCACTTTGCTGGTGATCATGTCGGTGGCCGAGGACATGCGCGCCTCCTTGAGGCAGTCAGGATCGGGTACGGGACTACCCGAGCAGAGTAATGCATTTGCATTGTTTCGTCAATCCGTGCGGGCCGGCCCAGGAACACCAACGGGCAACCACCGAAGTGATTGCCCGCCGCGGCTCCTCCCAGGTCCAGGCTAACTCGGAAGCTTGGCCCGGGCGATCACTTCGAGCGTGGTCGAGAGCGTGCTATCCATGATGTAGGCAGGGATCCGGCTTTCCTTTGGCAACGTGGAATCCTCCGCCCAGTAGCGGTTACCGAGGCGGATGAGGAAGACGTGTCGCGTCGTGGTGTCCGGCAGGTACGCGTCGTAGTTCATCAGGCGGCCCGCCCGGTCGCAGAGCGAGTCGCTGGCAATGCGCATACGAGCGGAGCCGGGGTCGATCCCGGCGAGGCCGGCACTGTCCCGCAGTGCTGAAGCCTCGGGGTTCGTCAGCACCATTTCAATGAAGTTCGACATCTCGTTTATGTACGCGCCATTGGTGTTCCCACACGTTCCCACCGCGATGGCAGAGGGAGTCGTCGCCGACGAACTCTCGCTGAGGATGATGGAAAATACCGCCGCCATTGCGAGCCACAGGACACCGATGGTGCCAGTCGTCTTAGAGGTCATTGTGGCTCCAGCAAGAGTTGAGGGAACGAGTCCATACGTTCGGATTGCTTGGGCCGATCGAAGACTCAGGGTCCAATCTATAGACGTTATTTCGATCGACGGTGTACACAGGACGTGACGTATTGTACGCCAACAGCCAGTCCTCGGGCCCGCCACCGCCAAGAGATCTCGTCTGGGCTATGCGTGGCTGGCGCCTTGCGGCATATCCACAATTGTACCGTTCACCCTCTATGGACAGGTGGGTATGCCAGAACCCCTTAATCTCGTCGCCGGGGAGCAACTTCGATTGCACGTCATTGATGACATATGCGCAATTCTTCGAGAAGTTTGGGTCCGCAATCGGATCCGACGGTATGGTCAGTGCGGTCATCTTGCCGTTTCGGAGCACAATTAACCCGCCGTGTTCGGTTTCAGAGGAATTTGCCGCCGCCCACCCGGCGGCGAAGACCGACACAATTGCTTTCTGATTCAACACTCCGCGCTCATCACGTGCTGGGCAGGTGTCGGGAGCGGACATCGTCGGTGGAGTATACGATCCTCCCCCACCAGAGCCCCCGCCATCCCCATCACCATCTTCTGACACGATGACCGTTCTGTAGAAATGCGCAGTGTGGCACGTGCCGGGAGCGACGTATGTGTACTGACTCGTGCCTGCCGGAATGGTGTACGCAACACCCTCGGCCTCGATGACGGCGTCCTCCACTAGTGGCGCGGCGAATCGGATAATCACGCTGCGATCCGGGTCGCAATAGAACGAACTGTACTGGTACTGCAGATACGAGTAGGACGCGGTGGCTGCGGCCCCTGGCAGACTTGCTCGAACGAGACGATAGAAATCCATGAGGACGCCACGGGCATCTCGCGAGGTGCCGGCGGGGCAGGAGAATCTATCAATCGAACTGGCACTGGTTCGAACAGCAATTTCGCCTGGTTCGCGTTGATCGGTGGTCGCCAGGCGGCAACCGGCCATGGCCATGTGCGCCCTGACACTCTTGGGCATTCTTGCCTCGCGAGCGATTGCCTCCTCCCCTCCGTCGACCTGCCGCGTGCTCGCCGGATCGGCTTCGCAACCGGAGGCAAAGGCGAGCAGCAGCGGAATCAGGAGCAACCGTGCTTGATTGAAATTCATTCACTATCCCGGGCTGAGAGCTTGAGGACATGGGCTGCAGTGGACCTTCCCACTGCGCCAGCTGCAACGGTGGCATACGGGACTAGGACCCACATGCCAACAGCACGCTACAAGTCCACCATCAACCAATCATCAATTCGGAGGGATCGGTGCAGGGGGGGCAGGGGGTGAACCCAAAGGAGCGACGGGAGCAGCCGCTTGGGGAAAACGCCAACGGGCAACCACCGAAGTGATTGCCCGCCGTGGTGTTGCTGAGCATGCCCCGAGTAGGACTTGAACCTACAACCTAGTGATTAAGAGTCACGTGCTCTACCAATTGAGCTATCGAGGCGCTTCCCTGCAGTAGCCCCAACGGGAATCGAACCCGTCTCTCGACCTTGAAAGGGTCGCGTCCTAACCGATAGACGATGGGGCCGACTTCCCCTGGGTTCCCCTGCATAGCGCTAACGGGATTCGAACCCGTGTTCCAGCCTTGAGAGG
>JBBQJU010000014.1:0-21109 GCA_038326215.1 Gemmatimonadales bacterium
CATGATCAGTGCCGCCGAGGTGATCACCGACGCCGTGGCGGAGAGTCCTTCGCGGGTGGCGAGGGTGTTCTGGCCGGTCCGGTCGAAAGCTTCCTTGATGCGCGCCAGCAGGAAGACCTCGTAGTCCATCGACAATCCGAACACCACCGCGAAGACGATCACCGGGACCAGCACGTAGATCGCCGACGTCGGGCCGGTGATGCCGAAGAGCGAGCCACCGATCCCTTCCTGGAACACCAGCACGATCAGGCCGAAGGTCGCCGCGACCGAGAGCGAGTTCATGACCACGGCCTTGATCGGGACCAGCACCGACTTGAAGACGATCGCGAGCATCAGTGCGGTCACGCTCAGGATCAAGGCGACAATCAACGGGAAGCGCTTCAGCAGCAAGGCCTGGAAGTCGAGCGCGCCGGCGACGTAACCGCCGACGCGGACCTGGGCGACCTTCAGTTGCTTGATCTGGCCCGACGTCGCCAGCCCACGAATGTCCTTCACGACGTCCATCGCAGTGGTGAGCGTCGTCGTGTCCGCGAGGATCACATCCATCAACGTGGTCCGGCCGTCGCGCGCGAGGTAGGCGTCGAGGAAGTCGGGGTAGCGGGCGCGCACCGTGTCGGGCTCACTGTAGAGCAGTGAGTACTCGAGAATCGAGGTGCCGGGCGCGATGTCCACCAGTGACTTGACGTCGCGGATGCGCGGGTCGGCGCGCAGCGAGTCGGAGAGCCCCTTGAGGCCGCGCAATGCCGTGGCGCCCGTGCCGTCGCTGCCCTCGGGGAACTCGATGACCACACGTACCGGCTGGATGTAGCCCGACATCCCCATCCGCTCGAGGGTCGCGACCCCGGCGCCCGCCTCGGTCTCCTCCGGCCACCAGTGGCGCGAGGGGAGGCCGATCCGCAGCTTGAGCGCCGGCAGCGTCAGCAGCGCGATGATGGTGCCGCCGATTACCAGCGCACGATAGGGATGGCGCGAGAGCGACCGGGCCCAGCGTTCCCAGATCTGCGGGCGGTGGTACCACGCGAGCCGGCGTGCGAGCCAGCGCGGCCGGTCGATGTTGCGACCGAGCAGCGAGAGCAGGGCGGGGAGCAGGGTGGTGGCGAGCAACACGGCGACGGCGACCACCAGCAGCCCCGCGATCCCGACCGAGCGCGTCTCCGTCAGTGGCGTGAGCAGCAGCGCCCCGAAGCCGACTACGACCGTCATTCCCGACACCATCACCGCATGCCCGGCGGTGCTGAAGGTCCGCGCCGCGGCCTCTCGTGGGCGCAGCCCGGCGTTCAACTCTTCGCGGAAGCGGGTGATCACCAGCAGCGAATAGTCGATCCCGACCCCCAACCCGATCATCGAGATCATGTTGAGTACGAAGATCGACATCGGGAAGAAGGTCGCGACCCAGCCTACCAACGTGAGCGTGATCGCGATCGCCATCACCCCAACGATGATCGGCAGGAAGGCCGCAACCAGGGCACCGAAGGCGAGAATCAGGATCGCCAGGGTGATCGGAACGAGCTTGGTCTCGTTGCGGCTGGCGTCTTCCGCCGAGATGGCCCGGATGTCGAGGTCGAGCGGGGCGCGGCCGGTCACCAGCACGCTATAGGCGTCGCGATCGGGAAAGCGCCGGAGGACGGAGTCGAGCGCCTGGCGCAACGGGACCACGGCCGCAGCGATGGAATCGCTGTCACGGAGGTTCAGTGCCACGAGGAAGAAGGTCGTGCGGCCATCCCGCGCGACGAAGGTGGAATCCTTCGTGGTGCGGACCGAGACGACGCCACTGGCGAACGGTTGGGCGCGGGCAGCGGCAAGGAGCGAATCGAGCAGTTGCCCCGGGATTCCCTCCGTCATCCGGGCGGGGCCCTGCACCGTGACGGCGAAGAACTCACTGATGGGCCGGGAGAACCGCGTCGAGAGGAGGGAATCGGCGACGCGCGCCTCGGTGGTGGCGTTGGCACCGCCCCGAAGCGTGAGCATACCGACGGTGTCCCCGGCGCGGACGGCCGCGAGGACACCAATGACGGCCCAGATCGCAATGACGGCCCAGCGCCAGCGCACCAGGGCCCGTCCCAGAGAGTCGAACACGGCACAATGGTAGGAGCCCCCATCCTTCAGCGCCAGCCAACACCCCTCCCCTCATGGGGCGGCACTGCCGATATTCAAGGAATGAACGAGCGCTTTGTCGTCGCGGTTTTTCTCCTGATCGGCACGCTCGTCCTCGTGGGCGGCGCGACGCGCCGTGCCGTGGACCCTCAGGAGGTCGCCCCGGAGGTGATCTCGACGGTTGCGCCGGGGAGCCCGCCGGCCCGCCAGATCGGCCCGCTGGCCGACGCGGTGAACGCGCCTCCGCTCGGGACCCCCGCCATCGACCTCGAGGCACGGCTCGCCACCCGGCGCCGGATCGAGCGCGAGGGGCGCCGAGTCTATCTCGACTCGATGTTCACCAGCAGCGACTCCACCGTGATCCGCTGGGAGGATCGGTCGACCCGCATCCTGACCGTCCGCTTTGTCGCCGACTCGACCCTACCAGACTGGCAGGGCGCCTTGGCCGATGCCCGCGCGGGGATGGCGGCGTGGGACGGCAACGAGGCGGGCTACCAGTTGCAGGAGACCGCCGATTCGACTGCCGACATCCTCGTCTCCTGGACCGCGATGCTCGGCGTCGAGAGCCAGTTGGGACTGACCGGGGTCCGGTGGGGGAGCGACGGCCTGGTGCAGGCGGTGACGATGTCGCTCGCGCTCCAGCAGAACCCCGATTCGTTGGTGGTCCCCTCCGCGATCCGTCGCCGCGTCGCCGTCCATGAATTCGGGCACGCCCTTGGTTTGCCGCACTCTGATCGCGAGGATGATGTGATGTTCCACACCTCGCCGGTCGGCTCGCCCTCGCGACGAGACCGGGCAACCCTGCAACTCCTCTACGCCATCTCGCCTGGGCCGATCCGCACGCCATGACACGGATCACCCCGCTCGTGCGTCTCCAGTAGCATGACACGCCTTCTGTTCCTGCTGCTGTGCTTCGTCGCCCTGCCCACGTCACTTCCTGCGCAGCGCGCGGTCGCGCTCAAAGCCATCGACGCTGCCATCGAGGATGGGATCCGCCGCGGCATCTATCCCGCCGCGGTCGTGATGGTCGGGCGTCGCGACAGTCTCCTCTACCAAAAGGGTTACGGCCACTTTACCTGGAGTAACCTCACGACGCGTCCCGATCCTGCCTCGACGCTCTGGGATATCGCCTCACTCAGCAAGGTGGTCGCGACGGCGAGCACCGTCGCCAAAATGGTGGAGCGCGGCACCCTCGACCTCGAGGCGCCGGTCGAGCGCTACCTCCCGGAATTCCGTGGCGTTACGAAGGATCAGGTCACCGTCCGGATGCTGCTCGACCACACCAGCGGGCTGCCGCCGTACGAGGCGCTCTATCGCGGCCATCCCACCATTTCCGCCGCGCGTGAGAAGTTGTTGACCGTGCCGCTCGCCAGACTGCCCGGTGCCTCCGCCCTGTATAGCGACCTGAATGCCATGCTCGCGGCGATGGTGGTGGAGCGAGTCGCTGGGGAACCGTTCGACAGTGTCTCCCGGCAGGAAGTGTTCGAGCCACTCGGCATGCGCACCACGTTGTGGACGCCGCCAGCCGCCGACCAGACGCGCGCCGTACCGACCGCGAAGTTTCGTGGCCGAGCGATCAGTGGGGTGGTGAATGATGAGAATGCCCGCATCCTGGGCGGCGTAGCGGGACATGCCGGCGTCTTCTCCACCGGTGCGGACCTTGCCCGCTTCGCCCGCTCCTGGCTTCGGGCGCTCGGTGATGTGGATGCGCCTTCGCCCTGGCTCAACGCCGCGACCGCCGCTCGGTTTACTGAACGCAGCCTTGCGTCCGGGACCCGCGCCCTCGGCTGGGATACCCCGGTGCTCAACCCTGGCGATGGCAAGCCACCGCTGTATGGGCACTGCGCCACCGCCACCACCTTCGGGCACACCGGGTGGACGGGCACGCTGATCTGGATCGACCCCGCGGCCGATCTCTTCGTGGTGTTGCTCACCAATCGCAGCTACGACCCGCGCAGCGCGACCAGATCGTTCGAGCAGATTCGGGAGATTCGTGCGCAGGTGAGTGATGCAGCGCGGCGTGTGGTGGGGAAAAGCTGCTGACAGCGAACCGCGGTCAGTGATCAGCGAACGGCGTGATGCATTGGGGAGTCCCGCTGATCGCTGTTCGCCATTCGCTGTTCGCCGTCAATGCCCCAGAAACGCTCGCACCCTTGGGTCCATCCGTTCCGGCGTCCAGTAGGGCTCCCACACCAATTCCACTTCGACGCTGCTGATCCCCTCGAGGTCGGCGAGGGTGCTCCGCACATCTTCCATGATCTCGGCGCCTGAGGGGCATCCTGGGGAGGTGAGCGTCATCGTCACCTTCGCGGCGCCGTCGTCGGCGACCGCCACATCGTAGATCAGCCCGATGTCGATCACGTTCAACCCAAGCTCGGGATCCTTGACGGCACGAAGCGCCTTCTTGGCGAGTTCGGGGGTCACGGGAGGGCGGGCGTCGTCGGTCATCAGGTAATCCTAACGTGCAAGTCGGCATTGAGGGAGCAAGGCGTCATCCGGTGGCCGTGACCGCTTCGAGAAGCGATGGGCCCAGCACCTTGACCTGCCAGCGGCGCAGCTCGGGGAGCGTGGCCAGTGCGGCGAGGTTGGCCGGTTCGGCGCGGGCGATCGCCTCGAGCGTCCCGTTGGGGCACAATACCCCGGGAGCGAGCTGAAGCTCCTCAGCCAGACGGTTGCGCCGGTGCTTGAGCGCTTCGACCCGCGCCTCGAAGGCGGGATCGGGGAGCCGGCGTGCCGGCCGCTCGACGCGCGGCAGGTCACGATCGGGGATCGCCTCGCCCTTCGCGATGGCGGCCAGGATCTCGTTGCCACGGCGCTGGGCGCCGTCCTGGCCGACCCCCTTTACCCGGCCAAGCTCCTCGAGGGTGTGCACTGGCTGCTGGGCCAGGGCAAAGAGCACCTCGTTGCCGAGGACGCGGAAGGAGGCGCGGTCGAGCCGGGCGGAGGTTTCCTCGCGCCAGTTGTAGAGCTCGCGGAGGATCGCCAACTCGCGCCGCTGGAGTGCCTTGGCGCCCTTGAGGCGGAGGAATGCAGTCTCCGGCCCCTCGCCGCCACCAGTCCAGCGGATGCGCTCGAGGTTCTCGAACTCCTCGGCAACCCACTCGGTCCGGCCCATGGCGTCGAGTTGTTCGAGGAGTATGTCTCGCAACTCACAAAGATGGACCGTGTCGCCAGCTGCGTAATCGAGCATCGGTGGGGAGAGCGGCCTGGCTGACCAGTCCGCGCGCTGGAAGCGCTTGTCCGCCGTGACGTCGAAGTATTTGGCGAGGAGCGCCCCGAGGCCGATTCCGGGTTCGTTGAGGAACTGGGCGGCGATCCGGGTGTCGAACAGATGGGTGGCGCGGAAGGCGAACTGCTTGTCGAAGAGGCGCAGGTCGTAATCGGCGTCGTGGAAGATCACTTCAATCGCGGGATCGGCCAGCAGATCGCCGATTGGCGTGAGGTCGCCGACGCCGAGCGGGTCGATGACGGCGGTCAGCGTCCGGGTGGAGAGCTGGACCAGGTAGATCCGGTCGTGGAAGCGGTGGAAGGAGGCTGCCTCGGTGTCGAGCGCGACCAGCGGTGCCCCACGCACTTCGTCGAGCAGGGCGAGGAATGTCTCCGGGCGATCAACCAAGCGCACATCGGCCATCTAGTCCTTCCGCTTCGAGGCCTGCTCCAGGCCGTCTGCCACCTGCTCAAGGGCCTTGGCGAGGGCCTTGAGGTACTCGGGGGTCAACTCGGGCGGGGTGCCCATCGCGGCGTCCATCGCCAGTTGCCGAGTCAGCTTCGCGGCGTGCCGGATGTAGTCGGTTGCGGGCGCCATGCGTCACCAGAGCGTTGAGTTGGCCGAAAGGTAGTCGGGGGAGGACCGTTCACCGTTCATCACGCAGGTTGTCGCCATGCCCAGTATCACCCTACCCAGTGGCCACGCGCTCTCCTACCTCGAGACCGGCGCGGGCGGTGTCCCGCTGCTTCTCGTGCACGGGTACCCGCTCGACCACACGATGTGGACCCCACAACTGGAGGGGCTGCAGGGTGTCCGGTGCATCGCGCCGGACCTGCGTGGGTTTGGCACCTCCTGCGCCTCGCCCCCGCCCGCCACCCTCGCGGAACACGCCGACGATCTGGCGGCGTTGCTTGATGCGCTCGCCATCGATCGGGTGGTCATCGCGGGGTTGTCGATGGGTGGCTACATCGTCTTCGAGTTCGTGCGGCGCCATCGCCAGCGATTGCTCGGTGTGATGCTGCTCGACACCTCCCCGCGTCCTGATGACGAGGCGGCACGGGTGGCGCGGAACGTGACCATGGAGCGTGTGGGCAGTGAAGGTGTCGGCCCTATCGCGTTGGCGCTGGGGTCGAAGTTGTTCGCCGACGATGTGCTGCCGATGGTGCGCGACCGCGTGATCGCGCAGATGGCGACAACGCCGCGCGCGAGCATCGTCGCGGCCCTGACCGCCATGCGGGACCGCGCCGACTCCCGGGATCTGTTGCCCACGCTGGCCAACACGCCGACGCTGGTGGTGGTCGGCAGCAAGGATCAACTGACGCCGCCCGATGTCGCGCGCGCCATGGCCGCGGCGATTCCCGGGGCGATGCTGGTCGAAGTGCCGGGGGCCGGGCATCTGCCAACCGTAGAGCGACCGATCGAGACGACCGCGGCCATGCAGCAATTCCTCGATCGCCTCCCCGCCGCACGCTGAGCTGAAACCAATGCAGGGGGCTCGGCGTATTTCTCTGTGGCGGACCCGACGATCCTTCCCCCTTCGTCACCGCCAGACAGCAGGTATCCTGCCAATAAAGACGCCCCCGGAGCTTCGGCTCCGGGGGCGTCTCGTCATGCTGCCGGCTGGACTACTTCTTGGGGCGCCCCGGCGGGGTGTCCGAGTCGAAGATGTCCTTGTTCTTGGCGATGAAGGCCTGCAGGTTCGCCGGCACATCCTCCTCCGGATAGATCGCGCTGACCGGGCACTCCGGCTCGCAGGCACCGCAGTCAATGCACTCGTCGGGGTGGATATAGAGTTGATCCTCCCCCTCGTAGATGCAATCCACGGGGCAGACATCAACGCTGGCGCGATCCTTCACGCCGATACAGGCGTCGGTAATGCTGTACGGCATCGAGCGAGCACTCCTCCGGACTGCGCCGGTTGGGTTACACGGGTAGGGGGTCCCGCGGTCAGGGGAGAGTGTAGGAACGCGCCCGCCTCCGGCGCAAGGGGGAGGCAATTTCGGGCCACGTCGGCAACGGCCTCGGGAGCCCGGCGCGTTACGTTTCCCGGCATGATCTCGCTGGTTCGTCGGACCCTCGTGACCCTCCTCTGCACCGCCTTGGCGGCGACCGCCGCCCCAGCGCAGGCGCCCGCCTGTCGTCCCGGCGTGACCGCGCTGGTCCTGAGTGGGGGCGGTGCCAAGGGACTGGCCCACGTCGGCGTCATCGCCGCGCTCGAAGCCGCCGGCGTGCGCCCTGACCTGATCGTCGGCACGTCCATGGGCGCGATGATCGGCGCGCTCTACGCCGCCGGCTATCCGGCACGCGAGATCGATTCGCTCGCGCGGGCGCTGGCCGCACACGAGATCTTCCGCGCCAAGGAGCTCCGCGGGCCGGTCGTCTGGGGGTCGCTCCTCCCGCTCCTCCTCTGGGAGGAGGGCGAGGACGGCTTCTCGATCCAGAGTCCCGCGGTCCGGCAATATCAGGTGACCG
Source organism: Gemmatimonadales bacterium (assembly GCA_038326215.1). Lineage (GTDB taxonomy): Bacteria > Gemmatimonadota > Gemmatimonadetes > Gemmatimonadales > GWC2-71-9 > Palsa-1233. The sequence goes on from JBBQJU010000014.1 coordinate 7,775, forward strand.
CAGCCCTCAATGGCGCGATGCTCCGCGGCAATCTCCTCGCGCGTGGCGACTTCGATCATCTGCCGATTCCGCTCCGTGTGGTCGCGACCAATCTGCGCGATCGGAGTGTGGTCGTGTTGCGCGGCGGCGATCTCGCCCAGGCGGTACGCGCATCGATCGCGATCCCCTTGGTCTTCTCGCCGGAGAAGATCGGCGCGCTGACACTCACCGATGGTGGCCTCGCCGCCAACATCCCGGTCGCGGTGGCTCGACAGGAAGGCGCGGTCCGCGTCCTGGTCAGCGATGTCACGGAACGTCTGGCCGACACCCTCGATCTTGATTCGCCGCTGGTGATCGCCGATCGATTGCTGAATTGGCTGTTCCGCCAACCCGCCGACTCCCTCGGCGCCGATGACCTGATGATTCGCCCCTCCGTCGAAGGCTTTCGCGCCCTCGACTTCTCGCCAACCGCCGTCGACTCGCTCATTCGCCTCGGGCGCCTCGCCGGGGATTCGATGGTGGCCCGCTGGGGATGCCGCGACCTTGCAGTCGCGCCGCGTCCCGTCATCACGATGCCGCGACTGCTGCTGGGAGTGCGCGGCGAAGCGGCCGATCCCTCAGGCGTGCGCCTGCTGCGACGGACGCTCGCGCTCGATGCGCCGCGCGCCGTCAACGAGGCCGAACTGCAGCAGCAACTCTTCTCGCTCGGTGAACGCGAGATCTTCCGCGAGATCTGGCTCGGGCCCGTCGGCAGCGGCGACACGGTGCGACTGCAACCGACACTGCGACGCTTGCCGCGTCGTGTGGCCGGGATCGGCATTGTGTACGACACCGAGTACGGAGGCCGCGTGTGGGGTGGCTTCGCCGATCGCGATCTCCCGGTGCTGCACGTCGAGGTCTCCGGGGTGCTGGCGCTCGGCCGCTTTCACCGGGACCTCGAGTTGCTCGGTCGACGGCAGACGCTGCTCGGCCGGGCCGTCTTCTCGCCCGTGGGGACACTCGGGTTGCACGGGGAAGATGTCCGCCGCTTCGATCGCCGCGGCATCGAGCTCCCATCCGATAACATGAAGCATCTCGTCGTCACCGCCGGCGCCGAACGATTTGTCGGGCGCGACGTGCGCCTCGCGCTGATGGGCGAAGCACGCAGCTGGGACGCCTATGACTTGCAAACGCGCGTCCGCGGGAGCGCCTCCGCACTTGGGGGGCGACTGGTCATCGAACGCCGCAGTGACGACCGCGATCAACTGGCACGCCTCGAAGCCGCGTATACCTCGCGCTACCGCCTTGTCGCCACGGAACTGCGGAGCCGCAAGGAGTGGGGCTCGCTGCGCCTCGAGCCGCACCTGCGACTCGCGGTGGGGGAGGAACTCCCGGTGCCACTGACCTTCGCGCTCGGTGGCGAGGATGGCTTCCCGGGCCTCCATCTCGGGGAACGTCGAGGCGACCGCGAGGCGTTCGGGTCGCTGGTCCTCTCCCGCGCCGTGGTCGGACCGCTGCGCCTCCGACTCCAGGGCGCTGTCGGCCGGACTGCGATGGGGATGGTGCCAACCACCATCAATCCCGAGATCACCGGCGCCTTTCCCCAGGGCGGCCTCTTCGGCCGCGGTGGCTGGCTCACCGGCCTCCGCGTCGGCCTCGGCTCCGACACCCCACTGGGGCCGGTCCGGGTGGAGTACGGCTGGAATGACGCGGGACGGGAAGCGCTCTTCCTGCGGGTGGGGCGGTGGTTCTAGAGCGAACGGCGAACAGCGAACAGCCTGAAACGGGACCCAACTCGGCAGCCGTTGCACCTTGCCCCTTTGACCGAAGACGACGTCCGCTGTTCGCCGTTCGCCTCTCGCTGTTCGCTGTTTACACCAATTTCCTCGCACGAATTGACAATTCCCCATTCGGCACGTAGGATTGCCCCCTTATGGCATCTCCTGCGCTCTCCTTTGCTGATACGGCCTCCCCGGTCGGGCACCGCGGTCCCCGCGGGCTGGTGCTGCTGCACCTGAAGCGCGAGGGTGGGGCGACGGCCGGGGATCTTGCCACCGCCTTGGGGTACTCCCTCAATGCGGTCCGGCATCATCTCAAGGAATTGGAGGCGGAGGCGGTGGTCGGGTTCGACCGCACCTCGCGCGGTGTCGGCGCCCCGGCGCACACCTATCGCCTGACGGCCAAAGGACATAGCCTCTTTCCGGACCGCTACGAGCGCACCCTGACCGACCTCCTCGACCACCTGGTCAAGACGTCGGGCCGGGAGGCCGCGGTGGCGCTCCTGGAGCAGCAGTACCGGACACTCGCCGAGCGGCTGGAGGTCGAGACGCGCGGCGTCTCGGTGGATCAGCGCGGCGAAGTGGTCGCGCGGCTGCTCGACGCCGAGGGGTACATGGCGACTTGGGTGCATGCGGCGACGGGGGGGCTCCTCACCGAGCACCACTGCCCGCATCGCCTGATCGCGGAACGTTTCCCCGAAGTCTGCGCCGCCGAGGAGCGATTCCTGGCGCAGGTCTTCGGAGCACCGATTGAGCGCCGCTCGCGCATCGCGGGCGGCTGCGGCACATGTAGTTATCGAGTCGCCACGATGGGCGACGACGCAGGCCTGGAGGCTTCGTGAGCACCGAGATGGAAGCGCTGGTCAACCGCGAGTACAAGCACGGCTGGGTCACCGACATCGAGCAGGACACGATGCCGCCGGGGCTCTCCGAAGAGACGGTCCGCTTCATCTCCGCCAAGAAGGAGGAGCCCGAGTGGCTGCTCGATTGGCGCTTGAAGGCGTTCCGCCGCTGGCAGGAGATGACGGAACCGACCTGGCCGAACGTGCGCTACACGCCGATCGACTATCAGGCGATCGCCTACTTCTCGGCGCCGAAGACCACGACGCCGCTCGGCTCGCTCGACGATGTCGACCCGAAGTTGCTGGCGACCTACGAGAAGCTCGGCATCCCGCTCAGCGAGCAGAAGCTGCTGGCTGGTGTCGCCGTCGACGCGATCTTCGACTCCGTCTCCGTCGGCACGACCTTCAAGGCCGCGCTCGCCAAGGAAGGGGTGATCTTCTGCTCCTTCGGCGAAGCCGTGAAGGAGCACCCGGAGCTGGTGAAGAAGTATCTCGGCTCAGTGGTCCCGGCCTCCGACAACTACTTCGCCGCGCTCAACTCGGCGGTCTTCTCTGACGGCTCGTTCGTCTTCATTCCGAAGGGTGTGCGCTGCCCGATGGAACTGTCGACCTACTTCCGTATCAACGCCGCCAACACCGGGCAGTTCGAGCGGACGCTGATCATCGCCGAGGAAGGGGCCTACGTCTCGTACCTCGAAGGGTGCACGGCGCCGAAGCGCGACGAGAACCAGCTCCACGCCGCTGTGGTGGAGCTGATTGCACTCGACGACGCGACCATCAAGTACAGCACGGTGCAGAACTGGTATGCCGGTGACGAGAACGGCGTCGGCGGCATCTACAACTTCGTCACCAAGCGCGGCAAGGCCGGGGCACGCGCCAAGATCTCGTGGACCCAGGTCGAGACCGGCTCGGCGATCACCTGGAAGTATCCCAGCGTGATCCTGCAGGGCGACGACAGCATCGGCGAGTTCTACTCGGTGGCGGTGGTGAACGGCATGCAGCAGGCCGACACCGGCACCAAGATGATCCACATCGGCCGCAACACGAAGAGCACCATCGTCTCGAAGGGGATCAGCGCCGGCCGGGGGCAGAACTCCTATCGCGGCCAGGTGAAGATCCTCCCGAAGGCGCACGGGGCGCGCAACTATACCCAGTGCGACTCGATGCTCATCGGCAACGCCTGCGGGGCGCACACCTTCCCCTACATCGACGTGCAGAACAGCACCTCCGATGTAGAGCACGAAGCGAGCACCAGCAAGATCGGCGAGGACCAGATCTTCTATTGCAAGGCGCGTGGCCTGAACACCGAGCACGCGATTTCGCTGATCGTCAACGGGTTCTGCAAGGAAGTCTTCCGCGAGCTCCCGATGGAGTTTGCGCTGGAAGCGCAGAAGCTGCTGGGAGTCAGTCTCGAGGGAAGCGTAGGATAAGAGGCGAGCGGCGAGCGGCGAACAGCGAACCGAGGATGCGGTTGCTGATCGCTGTTCGCAGATCGCTGTTCGCAGTCACACAACAATTTTGACCTGACGGTACTGACCATGGCACTGCTCCAGATCACCAACCTGCACGCCTCTGTCGACGAGAAGGAGATCCTCAAGGGGATCTCGCTGACCGTCAATGCCGGCGAAGTCCACGCCATCATGGGCCCGAACGGCTCCGGCAAGAGCACACTGGCCCAGGTGCTGTCGGGGCATCCGGCCTACGACGTCACCAGCGGCACGGCGACGCTCGAGGGTGAGGACCTCCTCGACATGGAAGCGGAGGAGCGTGCCTGGGCCGGCGTCTTCCTGGCGTTCCAGTATCCGGTGGAGATCCCGGGTGTGACCAACGCCTACTTCCTCCGCATGGCGTTCAACGAGGTCCGTAAGGCGCGCGGTCTCGATGAGCTCGACCCGATGGACTTCCTCGACCTGCTCGAGGAGAAGCTCAAGGTGGTCGAGTGGGGCCCGGAGATCATGGAGCGTGCCGTCAACTTCGGTTTCTCCGGCGGCGAGAAGAAGCGGAACGAGATCCTGCAGATGGCCGTCCTCGAGCCGAAGCTCGCGATCCTCGACGAGACCGACTCCGGCCTCGACATCGACGCGCTCCGCATCGTGGCCGACGGCGTCAACAAGCTCCGCTCGCCGGAGCGCGCCATCATCCTGGTGACGCACTATCAGCGCCTGCTCGACTACATCGTGCCGGACTTCGTGCACGTGCTGGCCGGTGGCAAGATCGTGAAGTCGGGCGGCAAGGAGCTGGCCCACGAGCTCGAGGCCAAGGGCTATGAGTGGCTGACGGGCATGCCCGAGGGAGCGGCCGTCTGATGAGCAGCACCACCAGCGTGACCCCAAGTATCAGCGTGGGCGCCTCGGCGTTCGCCGCGCTGGCCGAGACCGCCGCCACTTCCGGGCCGGCGTGGCTGGTGGCGCGTCGCCGCGCTGCGGCTGCCCGCTTCGCCGAGGTCGGCGTTCCATCGAGCCGTGACGAGGAGTGGCGCTTCACCCCGGTCGCCGCGATCGGTACCACCGCCTGGACCGCGCCCGCCGCCTCGGCGCCAGTGACCGCGGCCGACGTCGCGGCGCTGCGCCTCGCCGACGGCCCGCTCGCCGTGCTGGTCGATGGCGTCTACGTCCCGGCGCTGTCGAATCTCCCGGCCTCCATTCAGGCCTCCTCGCTGCAGGCCGCGATCGCCGCTGGCGATGCTGCGGTCGAGACGCATCTCGGCATGATCGCCCTGCCGACCGCGACGCCGTTCTCGGCGCTCTCGCTGGCGACCTTCACCGATGGCGTGGTGCTCCACCTCGCGGCCGGCACCGAGCTGGCGGCCCCGCTCGAGATCCTCCACCTGACGACGACGTCGGCGGAGGGTGCGCTGGTGGCGCCGCGCGTGCTGGTGACCGCCGGGAAGGCGGCGCGCGGCGCGGTGGTCGAGCAGTTCGTCTCGCTGGCGGATACGGTCCACCTCAGCAACACCGTCACCGAGCTCGTGCTCGGCGAGGCGTCGTGGGTCGAGCACATTCGGGTGCAGCGCGAAGGGGCGCGTGCCTGGCATGTCGGCTACACCCACGCGCATCAGGCCCGGGCGTCGCACTACCGGTCGTTCGCGCTGTCGATCGGCGGGAAGCTCTCCCGGCACAACTTGCATGCCCGCCTCGCCGGCGAGCAGGTCGAGACGCTGATGTATGGCCTCTACCTGACTCAGCACGAGCAGCTCGCCGACACCCATTCGGCAATCTTCCACGACGAGCCGAATTGCAATTCGTGGGAGGTCTACAAGGGCGTCCTTGCCGACAAGTCGCGCGCCGTCTTCAACGGCAAGGTCTTTGTCGAGCCGATTGCCCAGAAGACCGATGCCAAGCAGACCAACCGCAACCTCCTCCTCTCGGACGAGGCGAAGGTCGACACCAAGCCGCAGCTCGAGATCTTCGCCGATGACGTGAAGTGCACCCACGGCGCCACGGTCGGCCGGTTGAACGAGCAGCAGCGGTACTACCTGCAGACGCGCGGCATCGGTGGCCGCACGGCGCAGGAGCTGCTCATCTGGGCCTTCGCCGCGGAAGTGCTGACCGAGGTGATGATCCCGGCGGTGCGGAACGGCATCGAGCGGATCGTGCGCGATCGGCTTGAAGCGATGTTGGGATGAGCGAGGCCGTGCGGGCGCAGTTCCCGATCTTTGCCCGTACCTCGCGCGGGGAGCCGCTGGTGTACCTCGACAGCGGCGCCACCACCCAGAAGCCCCAGGTCGTGATCGACGCCGAGATGGCGTTCTATGAGGGGTGGAACGCCAACATCCATCGCGGCGTCTACGAGTTCTCGGAACGCGCCACGCTGGCCTACGACGGGACCCGCGCCACCGTCGCGCGCTTCCTCGGCGGCGTGCACGAGGACGAAATCGTCTTCACGACCGGCACGACGGGCTCCACCAACCTCGTGGCGCAGTCGTTCCTCCGCCCCAAGGTCGGGCCGGGGACGTGGGTGCTGGTCACCGAGATGGAGCATCACGCCAACATCGTTCCGTGGCAGCTCGCCGGTGCCGCCCTCAGGGCCATCCCCGTCACCGACGAAGGTGAGCTCGACCTCGAGGCCGCCGGAAAGCTGCTGGCCGACGGGCCGGCACTGCTCGCGGTCACGCACGTCTCCAATGTCCTCGGCACCATCAACCCGATCGCCCAGCTGACGAGTATGGCGCGGGCGCATGGTGTCCCGGTGCTCGTGGATGGCGCACAGGCGGTTGGCCACTTCCCCGTGGACCTCACCGCGCTCGGCGCCGATTTCTACTGCTTCTCCGCGCACAAGCTCTTCGCCCCGACCGGTGTCGGCGTCCTCTGGGCCCGGCGTGAACTGCTCGCCGCGATGCCGCCCTATCAGGGCGGCGGCGACATGATCGACCGCGTCTCCTTCGAGCGGTCCACCTTCGCCTCGGGACCGCAGCGTTTCGAGGCGGGGACGCCGAACATCGCCGGGGTGATCGGGATGGACGCCGCGATCCAGTGGGTGCTCACCGAGGATCGTGCCGCGTGGCAGGCCGAGGACGAGCGGTTGCTGGCCATGGGCCGCGAGATGCTCGGGGCGATCCCGGGTGTGAAGCTGCTGGCGACGCCGACCCACAGCGTGGGGGTGATGACCTTCACGATGACCGGCGCGCATCCGCATGACATCGCCTCGATCCTCGACTCGCGCGGGATCTGCATCCGCGCAGGCCACCACTGTACCCAGCCGCTGCACGCCCGCTTTGGCGTCCCGGCGACGGCGCGCGCCTCCTTCGGGCCCTACACCACTGAGGCCGATGTGCGCGCCCTGGGGAAGGGACTCGAGAAGGTGCGGGAGTTGTTCCGCTGATGGCCGGCATGGACGAGATGTACCAGACGCTGATCATCGAGCATGATCGCTCGCCGCGGAACTTCAAGCGGCTCGAGGCGCCGACGCATCACGCCGAGGGGCGCAACCCGCTCTGCGGCGATGAAGTGTCGCTCGATCTGACGCTCGATGCCGAGGGCCGCATCGCCGAGGTCGGCTTCCAGGGGCAGGGCTGCGCGGTCAGCCGCGCCTCCTCGTCGATGATGACCACGGCGATCAAGGGGAAGACCGTCCCCGAGGCACTGGAGCTCTTCGACCAGTTCCACGCGATGCTCACCGGTCAGCCCGGGGAGCGCGACGCACTCGGCAAATTGGTCGCCTTTCAGGGATTGTCGGTCTATCCGATGCGGGTGAAGTGCGCGACGATGGTGTGGCATACGCTCAAGGAAGCGTTGAAGCAGGAGTAATCGATCATCGATGATCGATCATCGATCATCGATACATCTGTGTCTAATTCAGGAGTTGTGCCCCATGCCCTACCCCGAACTCATGATCGCCCCCATGCGTGCTGAAGTCACCCGCCTTGGCGTGCAGGAACTGAAGACCGTGGACGACGTCGATGCGGCCTTGGGTACCGCCGAAGGGACCACCTTCGTCTTCGTGAACTCGATGTGCGGCTGCGCAGCGGGTGGGGCGCGTCCTGCCCTCGCAAAGGCACTGGCAACGGCCGCGGTGAAGCCGGCGAAGATGGTGACGGTGTTCGCGGGCCAGGACCTCGATGCCACGGCGCGGGTCCGCAGCTACCTCGGCGAGTACCAGCCGTCATCGCCGTCAGCGGCGCTGCTCAAGAATGGCGAGGTGGTGGCGTTCATCCATCGGCACGAGATCGAGGGGCGCTCGCCCGAGATGATCGCCGCCGCGATCGTCACCGCGTTCGAGACCCACTGCGCGTGAGCGGCATGGTCCTCCACCCCGGACATGACGAACTGCACGGGATCACCGTGCTGATCGAGGGGGCCAGCGGCCGGACGTATGTTGGTCGCTGGCACGAGCGTCAGGAGCGTGGGGTCGTCATGCGCGACACCACGATCCTCGAGCCCGGGAACGACCGCGAGGCCTGGCTCGCCAAGCTGCGGAAGTTCGGCGTGCCGCCTGAGCACAAGTCGTTCGTGATTCCTGCAGCGGAGTTCGTGTCGGTCGGGAAATTCTGATCCAGACAAGGCGCAGAGGCAGAGTTTCTTCTCTGTGTCTCTGCGCCTCTGCGTGAGCTCCCTGTTTCCCCTGAAACTCCCCAGCCCCCAAAGCAGTAAGTTCCCCCGTCCACTCACCCTGGGGAACGCCGTGGCTGCTGCCGCTGTTCGCTTCGAGAAGGTCACCAAACGCTTTTCTGGCCATGTCGCCGTCAAGGACCTCTCCTTCGAGGTCCCGACCGGCGGCATTTTTGGTCTATTGGGCCCGAATGGGGCGGGGAAGTCGACCTCGATCCGGATGATGATGGACATCATCGAGCCGGACGAGGGGTCAATCTCCCTCTTCGGCTCGGACCGAAAGGGGCGCGACCTCTCCGCCCGCATCGGCTTCCTCCCCGAGGAGCGCGGCCTCTACAAGAAGATGAAAGTGCTCGACCACCTGGTCTTCTTCGGCGAGGTGAAGGGGATCGCCCGGGGTGAGGCGAAGCGGCGGGCCGCCAAGTGGCTCGACCGGCTGGGGATCGCCGACTGGGCCCAGAAGAAGGTCGAGGACCTCTCCAAGGGGATGCAGCAGAAGGTCCAGTTCGCCGGATCGCTCCTCCACGACCCCGAGCTGGTGGTGCTGGACGAGCCTTTCTCGGGCCTCGACCCGGTCAACTCCCAGGTCATGAAGGACGTGGTGATCGACCTCGCCAAGTCGGGGGTCACCGTGCTCTTCTCGACCCACATCATGGAGCAGGCAGAGCGGATGTGCGATCACATTGTGATCATCGCCCGCGGCGAGAAGGTGGTCGATGGCTCGCTGCAGGAGATCAAGGCTGGGTTCGGCGGCCGACACATCGCCCTCGGCTTCACCCATGACCGCGAGAAGGCGGAACGGGTGCTGGCCGATCGGCGGTTGGTCGCCTCGATCGATGACTACGGCGCCACGGCGGACTTGCAGATGGCCGAGGGGGCTGACCCGGAAGGACTGCTGCATGCACTGGTACGCGAGGGGGTTGGGTTGAGTCGCTTCGAGATCGTGGAGCCGTCGCTGCAGGCGATCTTCATCGCCAAGGTCGGCAACGCCGCAGTCGCGGCCCGGACCGGGGAGGCCGCGTGAACAAGATCTTTGCCGTGGTGCGTCGCGAATTCATCGAGCGAGTCCGCACCAAGGCCTTCCTGCTGGCGACCCTCGGCCTGCCGCTCCTCATGGTCTTCGCGATGGTCGTGCCGGCGCTGATGATGAAGGGCACCGACCGGACCACGCGCATCGCCGTGATCGATGGTACCAACGATTCCACCGGCGTGCAGATCGTCGCCGCGCTGAGCAAGCCGACGTTCAAGGATGGCATCCGACCGAAGTTCGCGATCGAGCATGTCGTCATGGCGGGCGACGTCACCGCCAAGCGCGACTCGCTCTTGCTGCGCACCTCGCGCGAAGTCGCTGAGCCGCTCGATGGCGTGATGGTCCTGCCGGAGAACACGCTCGCCGCCGGGAAAGTGGCGTATTTCGGCACCAACGTCTCGTCATTCGAGACGATGGGCGAGTTGGAGGGGCTGATCTCCTCCGTCGTGGTCGGAACACGCCTCGAGCGCGCGGGTGTCGATGCTGGTGTCGTCACCGCCGCGATGCGGCCGGCCGACATGAAGACCACCAAGGTCGCCGACGGGAAGCCGACCGGCGAGAGCGGTGCGGCGTCGTTCCTCCTGGCCTACGTCATGGGTTTCCTGCTCTACATCTCCGTGGTGCTCTTCGGACAGCAGACGATGATGTCGGTCATCGAGGAGAAGACCTCGCGGATCATGGAGATCCTGGCGTCGTCGCTGCGCCCGTTCCAGATGCTCCTGGGCAAGGTGATTGGTGTCGGTGCGGTGGGGTTGCTGCAGATGTCGATCTGGGTGGGGACAGTCTTCGTGGTCGGGCAGAACCGCACCGTCCTCGCGGGGATCCTCAAGGTCCCGGTCGAGACGATGCAGGCGCTGCCGATTCCCTCGATTCCGAGTGATCTGCTGCTGGTCTTCCTGACCTACTTCGCCCTCGGCTTCCTCCTCTTCGGCGCAGTCTTCGCCGCGGTGGGGTCGATGGTGAACTCGACACAGGAAGCACAGCAGGCCATCTCCGGCGTGATCATGGTGATCATGGTCGGCTTCTTCGGCGTTTTTGCCGTGATCAAGGACCCCTCCGGCAGCCTCGGCACCGCGCTCTCCCTGATTCCGTTCACCGCTCCGTTCGTGATGCCGGTGCGCTGGTCGATGTCGTCGGTGCCCTTACCCCAACTGGCGCTCTCACTGGCGATCATGGTTGGCGCGCTGCTGGCGGTGGTGTGGGTCGCCGGACGGATCTACCGCACCGGCATCCTGATGTACGGCAAGAAGCCGACGCTGCGCGAAGTCTTCCGCTGGGTGAGGGCGGGGTAGCCGCGAACAGCGAACGGCGAACAGCGATCAGCGATGAACAGGTGAGGGGTGAGGGGGTAGGGAGATTGTTCTCCCTCACTCCTCACCTCTCACCGTTTTCCGGCAGTGTCTCACGTTGCGCCTCTCACCCGGTTCGCCGTTCGCGGTTCGCCGTTCGCTATTTCACGATCGGCAACGTCACGTGCGTCGGCCACCGCGCCGAACGCTGCACGGCATGGACCGCCTTCCGGAAATCGGCGGCGCTGGCGGTGAAGATATTGGGGACATAGCGCTGCGGGTTGCGGTCGATGAGCGGGAACCAGCTGCTCTGGATCTGCACCATGATTCGGTGGCCGGGCTTGAACATGTACTCCTGGGTGTGCAGGTCGATGGTAAACTTTTCGACCCGGTTCGGCACGAGCGGCCGTGGCCGTTCGAAGGAATCGATATAGCGACCGCGCAGCACGTCGTTGGCGACCATGAATTGGAAGCCGCCCATCGGCGACGGCAGGGAATCGGGATAGACGTCGATCAGCTTGACGACCCAGTCGGCGTCGCTCTGGCTGGTCGACGCGTAGAGCGTGGCCATGATCTCGCCACTGATGGTGACGGGCGCTTCGAGCACGCCGGTCTGCCAACTGAGGACGTCGGGGCGATGGTCGACGAGGCGCTGGTCCTCAGTGAGCCATGCGCGCCACTGGGACCCCGGGCCATAGGTCGGTTGAATCGGCCGGCGCCGATACGGTACCGGATTGGCTGGGTCGGAGAGGAAGGAATCGGCGGCGGTCGCGGCTTTCGGCGCCGAGAACGAGAGCGCCCCTGACGCCGCGGTGTAGATCGGTGTCGGGGTGACGTTGTCGCGACGTGGGAACGCGGTGTTGTTCACCCATCGGTTCTCTCCCGCCCGGAAGAGCGTCGCCTCAGCCGGGGTGCAACCATCCGTCGCCCCCTTGAGGTGGCAGGCGAAGAATGGACGCTGGATCGATTGCCGGTAGTAGTCGCCGGTGTTGCTGCCGAAGTCGATGGGTCCCAGCGTCTTCCCCGTTCCACCCCACCCACCATGGTTCCACGGGCCGACGACGAGGAAGTTCATGTTGTTCGCGTCGTGCTGTTCCATCGCCCGGTAGATGGTGACCGGTCCGTAGAAGTCTTCCTGATCCCACCACCCGGCGACATTGAGCGTCGGCACCGTGACGGGTTGCTGGAGGTACGGCACCGCGGACTGCTTCTTCCAGAAGGTGTCGTAGTCCGGGTGCGCAGCGAAGTCGTTCCACGTCGGGATCGATCCCTTGAACACCTCCTGATTGACGCGCGCGAGCGATCCCAGGGTCAGGTACCAGTCATAGGTGTCGGCGCGGTCGAAGGCGAATTGCTTCGAGACTTTTCCCTGCTCCATGTCATAGGCGTATTCGAAGCCGTACGACAAGCGGAACGCCCCTTGATGATGGAAGTCGTCGCCCATCCACATGTCGGCCGGCGAGGCCTGCGGCGACGCCGCCTTGAAGGCCGGGTGCGGATCCATCAATGCCTGCACCACCACCCATCCATCGTACGAGACGCCGAGCATGCCGACGCGGCCGTTGGTGCCGGGGACGCGCTTTATGAGCCAGTCGATCGTGTCATAGGCGTCGCTCCCTTCATCGATCGCCTTTGGGTCTCGGCGATCGCGCGGTGGGCGCATCATCACGAAGGTCCCTTCGCTGCCGTAGTGCCCGCGCACATCCTGGAAGGCGAAGGCGTAGCCGTCTTCGGCCAGCTCACGATAGCCACCGGTGAGGCGGCCTGCCGAGTTGGTGATGCTGTACGGCGTGCGCGTGAAGATGATCGCCAGCGGGCCGCTGTAGTTCTGCGGCACATAGATGGAGGTGTGCAGCTTCACGCCGTCACGCATGGCGACCATGGTGTCGACGAGCTTGACGTACGTGTACGCCGCTTTGGTCGGCGCGGCACCCTGAGCAGGGAGCGTGGTCGAGAGAGCCGGCAGCAGGAGCAGGGCGGCGAGACGCATTGATGGTCCGGAATGGGGATGCTGGAATGTACGGCGAACCACAAGACGTTGCCCCGCCCCCGCAGGGCGGCGGGGCCTCCGGGCCAGCGACACTCGGTACTCGCCCCGCCCCCGCAGGGCGGCGGGGCCTCCGAACCAGATACACTCGGTACCCCATAGTCCCCGCCCCCGCAGGGCGGCGGGGCCTCCGAACCAGATCCACTCGGTACCCCAAAGTCCCCGCCCCCGCAGGGCGGCGGGGCCTCCGGACCAGATACACTCGGAACCTGCCCCGCCCCCGCAGGGCGGCGGGGCCTCCAGACCCGATACACTCGGTACCCCAAAGTCCCCGCCCCCGCAGGGCGGCGGGGCCTCCGGACCAGATACACTCGGAACCTGCCCCGCCCCCGCAGGGCGGCGGG
>JBBQJU010000015.1:0-20643 GCA_038326215.1 Gemmatimonadales bacterium
ACATCCTCGAAGTAGAGGATGACGCGCGCCTCGTTGTAGGTCCAGCGCACGTAGCGCACCGGGCCGGTCTGCAGCGACTGGTCGAGGATCTCGTCGGGTTCGCCGAGGGAGATGAAGACCTCGCCGCGGTCGGTGCGCCAGCCGGCAATCCCCTCGTCGCGGAAGCGGGTGTTGGCGAAGGCGAGCCGGGCGAAATAATTGGCGAGCCGCTCGTTCTCGGGCGTGCCGGTGTTGGGATCCGTCTCGCGCACGAAGTCGCGCCAGAGTTGACCGCGGTCCTCGCGGCTCGCCTTCCGCATCCGCGCGATCTGGGCGTCGTTCCCGAAATAGCGCAGCAGATCGAGGAGGTCGTCGAAGTTGGTGACCACCCAGTTGGAGGAGAACGAGACGATCCCCTTGATGAGGCGGGCGCTGGGCGGTGTCCCGACGATGACGGTGAGTTGGCCGAGCGGTGCGGAATCGGGGGCGATCCGGACGAACTGGCTCTCGATCTCTCGGGCACCGGTGAACCGCGCTGACGAGCGGAAGACGACCGAGTCGCGCTCATCGCGGATCTCGATCGGGACCTCGGTCGGCTGCGTGAAGCCGGTCCCCTCGAAATAGACCAGCAGGGTGTCCTCGCCGAAGGCAATCGTCCCGCGGGGGTTGAGGATGACCCGCAGCGAATCGGCGCGCGTCCCGCGGCCGGCCACCTGGTAGGCGAGGAGGGGAGCGGAGACGGTCCCGGGGGTGAAGGCGGTGACATTGAGCTGCTGCTTGCCGACGCCGACCCGGTCGCTGCCACGATCGCGGACGCGAACCGTGACCGTGTAGCTCCCGGGCGCGAGCTGGACGACCTGCTGGAGCAGGACCGATTCGTCGATCCGACCGGTCTCCTGGAAGGTGTCGACCCGGAGGTTTTCGTCGCGGCCGACCGTGATGGGGGCGGCGCCCTGGCGCTCGAAGATGTAGTCCACCCGGTAGCGCGCCAACCACGCGCTGCCGCTCCGTTCGAAGGCGAAGGCGCGATTCCCCAGCGAGATGCCGACGATTGCCTGCGTCGAGTCGCCCTGACCGGGGACGAGGGCCACCGTGCCGATGAAGGGGATCTGGTCGGCCGAGACGATCCGACCGAGGCGACTGTACATCGCCATCGGATCGAAGAGCTGGAGGAGTTGCTGGTCCGGCGAGGAACCCGCACTGGAGCCGACCCGCTGCCAGCTGGTGCAGCCGGCGACGAGAACGAGCAGGAGGGCTGAGGCGCCTCGGGCGCCGGCGCGACGACGAAGGAAGGTGAGCATAGTGTAGTATAGGACGTCTGAAGGCCGTCCGCTTGCGCTTGCCGGGGCGACGGGGCGCACTGTACCTTTAGGGTATCCCATGGCACAAGATCCTATGATCGGGCGCACGATCGCCGGCTATACACTGCAAAAGGCCGTCGGTGAGGGCGGGACCGCAGAAGTCTACTTCGCCGAACACCCCGAGCGGGGTCCCGTCGCGCTGAAGTTGTTGCGGCCGCGTCTCGCCGCCGATCCGGTTGCGGTCAAGCGCTTCCTGCGCGAGGCCGAATTCGGCGCCCGCGTCGTCCATCCCAATGTGGTGCGGACCTTCGACTTCGGCGAAGCCGACGGCGTGCAGTACCTCGCGCTGGAATGGGCGCCCGGCGAGCCACTGGAGACGTTCATCGCGCGCTCCGGGCCGCTCGCGGCGCCGGTCGCGGCGAACATCGTGGTGCAGCTTGGAGCCGCGCTGCAGGAAGCGCATCGGGTCGGGATCATCCATCGCGACCTCAAGCCCGCCAACATCATGTACGACCCGGCGACGCAGAAGGCCCGCCTCCTCGACTTCGGCATCGCGCGGGACGCCGAACTGCCAGCCGAGGAGCGGCTCACACGCGCCGGATTCTTCGTCGGGACGCTGCAATACGTCGCCCCCGAAGCACTCAGCGGCGAGCTGGTTGGCTAGCAGGCCGACGTCTATTCGCTGACCGTGATTGCTTACCAGCTGCTGACCGAATTGACGCCATTCCCGGGCAAGAACCCTCGCGAACTCTTCCAGCAGCTGCTGACCCAGGACCCGATTTCGCTCAACGAGGCGGTCAAGGGGCTCAAGTTCTCGTCGCGGCTCGAGGAAGTGGTGATGAAGGGGCTCGCCCGCGACCTCGGCAAGCGCTGGAAGACGGTGACGGCCTTCACCAATGCGTTCCAGGAGGCCGTCACGGCCGAACCGGAGAAGAAGGGCGGCTTCTTCTCGTCGCTCTTCAAGAAGTAACCAGGACCCTCCTATGACTGCAGCAGCCCACGATGCGCTCGTCGCCCTGTTGCGCGAGCGCTCGGTGCGTTTCGGTGACTTCATCCTCGCCTCGGGCGCCCGTTCCACCTACTACATCGACTGCCGCCTCACCACGATGAGTGCGCAGGGGCAGGCCCTCATCGGGCCGCTGGCGCTGGGTGCGGTGCGCGCCGCGGGCTGGGCACCGAGCAGTGTGGGCGGACTGACGATGGGCGCCGACCCGGTGAGCTATGCCATCGCGCGCGCCTCGATCGACCACGCGCCGGTCGTCGACGCCTTCTCGGTGCGCAAGGCCGCCAAGGAGCACGGCACCGCGCGCACCATTGAAGGCAACTTCACCGCCGGTGATGCCGTGGTGGTGATCGAGGACGTGATCACCTCGGGCGGTTCCGCCCTCACCGCGATCGCCTCGGTGCAGGCCGCTGGTGGCACCGTGATTGGCGTGCTGGCCGTGGTGGATCGTCAGGCCGGCGGCCGCGAGACGATCGAGGCGCAGGGGGTGCCCGTGATTGCGCTGGTGTCCGCGGCCGAGTTGGGATTGTCGTAGCGCCGTCATCCCCTGCCCGGCGCCAGCGGATGGAATGTCTGCCAGGTCGCGACATGCGGCTTCACCAGGCGGTCGAGGAATCGATCCAGCACGCTGCAGAACGGAAAGCGTGAGCGAAATTCGCTCGGCGTGATCCCCAGCACGACCCGCAGATGGCGGCCGAAGGACTGCGGCGAGGCATACTCGAGTCGGTAGGCAACATCCGCCACCGTCAGCTCCCCCTCATCGAACAACTTCGCGGCGTGGCAGAGCCGCACCGCCACCAGGTGATCCTTGGGCGACGGCAAGCCGGCGCGCGCGAAGCGCGAGACGAAGGTGGACGGCGTGACGACCAGGCGACGTGCGAGTTGGCGCACCGTGGTCGTCTCCGGCGCGGTCCGACAAAGTTCGTCCCAGAAGCGGTGCGAGCCGCCAGGGAGCGGCGCCAGGGTGGCGAGCACTGGCGTGAGGATGCTGTGGGCCCGATCGGTCGGTGGCGCGCCAAGGACCTCGCGGAGCCGACGCCAACCAGCGGGATCGGTGGTGTCGACCACCCGACGAACCCCGGTCGCGCCGAGGCGGAGGAGCGCCTCGCTCGACCCGGCGTAGTGGGTCGAGAGCAGTGCCACGGTGGGGATCGCCGGGAAGGCCCGGGCGAACTGCTCAAGGAGGGCCGGTGCCTCGCCGGCACAGCGGCCGACCGAGACGAGGATGGCGTCAACCGGGCGCTCGCGGACCACCCGGATGGCGTCCCGAACCGAGTCACGGTGGACCAGCGAGAAGTAGCCATTCCCGGCCGCATCGACACGGGAACGCTCGTGGGGGTCGAGGACGGCGGCGATCGTGGGGGTCGGTGGCATCATCGAGGCTCCTGGGGTGAATGACCCCCCCAGACTGCCCCCTCCCCCTCAACCTCGACTCAATGGCGAGTGGAACCGTCAGGTGACACCACGGGTCCCAATGACGCGTAGGGGACACGCCGACTAGCTTTCCGGCACGGGTAGGACGCGATGATCGCGGTGACGAGGCAACTCGGCATCGAGGAAAGTCCGAGCTCCAGAGGGCAGATCGCCAGGTAACGCCTGGGCGCCGTGAGGCGACGGACAGGGCAACAGAAAGCAAACCGCCGATGGTCCCGAGGGTTCGCCCAGAGGACACAGGCAAGGGTGAAACGGTGGGGTAAGAGCCCACCGCTCCGCACGTAAGTGTCGGAGGCACGGTAACCCCCGGTCGGAGCAAGGCCAAATAGGCGGCGAGGTGCGGCCCGCACCGTTATAGCCGCGGGTAGGCTGCTCGAGGCGTTCGGTGACGAACGTCCCAGACAGATGATCATCCGGGCCGGGTCACACCGGCACGAACAAAACTCGGCTTACGGTCTTACCCGCCCCGCGCCGCTGCATGGTGGCGCGGGCTTCCACTGGATCCCTCGCGGGATCCCTACTGAAGAGGTTCGGCATGCTGGTTGGTCTTCTGGCCCTCGCGTCGCTCACTGGGACCGTCACGGCCCCGACGGCGCCGCAGCGCTACCGGATCGAAGTGAAGGCGCAGCAGGAAGTGGATATGTCCGCGATGGGCGGCGGCAAGCAGAACTCCGACCTCGGCGTGATCGGGTTCGTCACCGTGACGATGTCCGACACCACCGGTGGCCAGCTCGCGCACATCGTCGTCGACTCGGTCGCCATTCCGGCCGGGATCGAGATGCCGCCGCAGCTCAGCGATGCCGTCGGCAGCGCGAAGGGTGTCTTCTTCCACGGCTACATCATCAACGGCAAGGCGAAGGACGGCCTCAAGCCGTCGGCGCAGAACCCGCTCGTGGCGCTGCTTGCCGGCGCAATCGAGAATTTCTTCCCGGGCCTCCGCACGACCGCGAAGATCGGTGACACCTGGTCGGATACGGTGAAGGCCGACAAGTCCACCGAAGGCGTCAAGCAGACCTCGTCCACCTTCCTCAATTGGAAGGTCTCGGCCGGGACGATGGCGGCGATGACCTTTGATGCCACCACCACCGGCACCATGATGTCGGAAGGGCCGAGCCCCAACGGCAAGCAGACCATTAATGCCAAGATCAGCGGCACCCGGTCGCTCACCGGCCCGGCAATCGGTCCGATGCAGAAGGGCACCATCAAGGCGATGCAGGATCTGATCGTCTCGATCGAAGGGATGGCCGATGCCATTCCGGTCAGCGCGACGACCGAAGTGACCTTCACGATCATTCCCTGATTTTCCGGGATGCACCACGTCGCCGTCGCCCCTCGCGGGCGGCGGCGACTTTGCATTTCCACCCCCCGGTGCCAACCTTCCCTTCGACACTCACCGGATCGCCCCATGCAGACAACCTCCCAACGCGGTTTCACCATCGCCGCGCTCCTCGCGCTCGCGGGGTGCGGGACATCGCCAACGCCGGCGACCCGACCGACACCAAGCGTCAACGTCGCCTCGACCACGTCAACCACCGGCGCCGTGAAGCTCTCCACCCTGTGGCAGAGTCGTATCCTCCTCGAGCGGCGCGATTCGCTGATCCTGACCCTCCCCAACGGCAGCAAGCAGTTGCAGCGACTTGGGCGGAACGCGTTGTTCACCCTCGCGATCAACGGCAAGAATCTCACGGTCACCCTCGATTCCCTGCAGCTGATCCCCGCCTCCCCGGAGGCGTCCAAGGAGGCGACCGGCACCACCTGGACCGGGTCACTTGGCGCCTACGGCAAGCTGGAGAACGTCACGGCGTCGCGAGGAGGCATCCTGGTCGAGGAGCTGACCCAGACCGTCGCCACCCTCATCCCTCGGCTCCCCAGAGGCGGTGCTCGCCCTGGCGACCGCTGGGCCGACACCAGCAAGAAGTCCATCCGGGTCGAGATCTTCCGGACCGACGACCAGCGCACCGCCCAGTGGCTCGTGGCCCCGGCGATGGACCGAGAAGGAATCCGCGTCGTCCCGGTCCAGGTCCGCGAAGCCTTCGAGCAGGTCGGCCGAGGCGCCTCGCAAGGCCGGAACATGGCGATGACCGCGCAGGGTAGTCGTAGTGCCCAGTACTACATGACACTCGACGGCCGGGTTGAGGTCGCCATGGTGATCGATTCCGCCGCAAAACTGATCACCATTCCCGGCAGCCAGCAGTCGATTCCCACGATGCAGTACAGCCGCACTCTGATTCGTTACCGCCCCGTCGCCATCAAGCCGCCGAGTGAGTGAGGGAAGGCGGTCGGTGTGGCAACGCCTCTGGCAGGGGTTCCTGGTCGCCACGGGCCTCTTCATTTTCTGGCTGTTCGCCGTCTGGCCGCCGCCGCTCTGGTATCGGGTCACCTTTCCCCGAGAGACCGCCTTCCAGGCGATGCGCCGGCACGAGGACCCCGAGGCTGCCCAGCAGCGGCAGTACACCCCGGTCCGGATGACGGCGATCGCCCCGGTGATGAAACAGGCCGTGCTCGTTGCCGAGGATCACCGCTTCTATGAGCATGGTGGGGTGGACTACATCGAGCTCCGGAAGGCGCTCGGCTATCGTCGCGACTCGTTCAACTTCACCAGCGCGAAAGATCGGAAGGACTTTGCCCGCGCGATCGCCCGGAGCGACCTTGGCGACGTGCGAGGCGCGAGCACACTGACGCAGCAGCTCGCGAAGAATCTTTACCTCTCGCCGTCACGCAACCCACTGCGCAAGGTGAAAGAAGTGGTGACGGCCTGGCGCCTCGAGCTGTGGCTCGGCAAAGACCGGATCCTTGAGCTCTATCTCAACACCGCTGAACTGGGCGACGAGATCTGGGGGGTCGAAGCCGCCAGCCGTGCGTACTTCAACAAGCCCGCCGCCCGACTGAGCCGCGTCGAAGCGGCCACCCTTGCCGCGACACTCCCTGCCCCGACCACCTCCAACCCACGCGAACGACCGGGGCGGATGCTGTGGAAGCGGGATTGGATCTTGGGGCATATGTAGGCGGCGAACAGCGAACGGGGTGAGGGGTCAGGGGTCGTCCCCCTCACTCCTCACCCCTCACTCGTGTCGACCAGATTCCTTTCGCTGTTCGCTGTTCGCTGTTCGCCGTTCGCTGTCTATCTGGTGCAGCTTGCGCTCTTGTCCTGCTTGTCCGCCGGCAGCAACTGCAGGCGCTCCGGGCGATTGGCGACGGTGCGTGCGATCTCGGCCACGAAGCGGCCGACGCGGGCGCCGTGCTCGTAGTCGATGTACTGCGGCTCATCGGTCGGCTGGTGATAGTCGATCGCGTAGCCGAGCGAGAAGTAGGTGACCGGGATGCCCTTGTTGAAGTAGCTCACCTGGTCGGAGCGGCAGAAGCGGTTCAGTGCGTTGGTGCGATCCCAGCTGTAATCGATCACCATCGGCTCACTGCGCACCGCATTGAGTGAGTCGATTACATCGCCGAAGTTGTCGGAGAGACGGCGTGAGCCGAGCATCTGGACCGAGGCGGGCCCGCCGTAGCGGACGTCAGTGACGCGACCCTTGCCGAGCATGTCCATGTTGTGCGCGGCGACGATCTTGTCGAGCGGGATCGTCGGATGATCGACGAACCACTTCGAGCCCACCAACCCCTTTTCCTCACCGATGTGGAAGTTGAAGATCATCGAGCGCGCCGGTGCCGGTTCGGTCGCGAAACGCTCGGCGATCTCCAGCAGCACGGCGGTGCCTGAGCCGTCGTCGTCGGCGCCGTTGTTCACGGTGTCGGGACGGGCGGGGCGGATGGCGCGCGCCTTGGCGATCAGGCCATTGATGGTGGCCCACTGCTCGGCGGTCGGTGCGCCCGGCCGATCATTGGCACCCTGGGGCCGCATGATGCGGTTGAAGGCGCGGAGCGAATCGTGCTCGGGGGGGTTCGCGGTGATCATGCCGACGTGATCGGTGTGCGCGCCAATGAGGACGTACTCCTCCTTGAGCTTCGGATCGGAACCCGGCAGCATGGCGATCACGTTGCGACCGGGCGTCTTCGACATCGTCCACTCGTTGACCCACTTCCCGCTCACCGGCTTGCCCTGGGTACCGACCTGCCGCTGCGCGAGCGGCCCGCCAAGTAGGTCCTCGGCGGCGGCCATCGAGATGTTGGCGGCCGGGATGCCGGCGATATCAGCGCTGTTGGCCGGCTTGAGTGCGATCCGCAACGTGAAGGCGTTGATCCGCTGCGCCTCACTCATCACATCGAGCCCAGCCACCAGCACACCGGTTGCACCGGCCTTCTGGGCGCGCTGGTCGCGGACCGTGGCGACACCGCCTCGACCACCACCAGCGGCAGGGGCCGCCGCCGGAGCCACGGGAAGGGCCGGAAGGAAAACGACGATCTTGCCAGCGACAGTCGCGGCATCGAGTGCGGTGGTGTCGCCCCAGCGACCGCCGAAGACGGTGGTGGTGGCTCCGGCGTTCATCCGGTTGCTGATCCCGTTCACCGCAGACGGTGCCATCGGGACCCATTCGATGATGGGCGTGAGCTTCCGGCCATCGGCGATCAGCTCACTGACCTTCACGTCGTAGCCGGTCGGCCCGAACGGGACATCCTGGAAGAACGTCCCATTCTCGCCGGCTGGCTTCAACCCCAGTCGGGTCATTTCCTTGGCGATGTATTCGGTGGTCTTGTAGCTGCCGAGCGTTCCAGCCTCGCGACCCATCATCGAGTCATCGGCGATCTGGTAGAGGCGAGTGCGGAGGTCGTTGGCGTCGATTGCCGGTGAGGTTGGTCGGGGTGCCCAAGTGCGCGGCCCTTCGTCCGGCCAGACGGTCTTGGCGGCCCCGGCCTTGGCCTTGGGGGCAACAGCGCGTGGGTTCTTGACCTGTGCGGTTAGCGGCAGGGCCACGATGGCCAGGAGGGCAACAGGGAGGAATCGCTTCATGGAAACTCTCCGAGAACCGAACGGAAAGCGGCGAACAACGAACCCCGTTCGCTGTTCGCCGCTCGCTGTTCGCGGTTAATCGATCAGGCGCAGGGGCATCACCAGTGTCAGGTAAGCGGCCGGGTCATCCCAGCCCACCGGCTCGACCGTCGCAGCCCGTTCTGGCGCCTTGAAGGTCAGGCGGACCTCCTCGGTCGGCATGTACTTGAGCACTTCGAGGAGATAGTTGGCGTTGAAGCCGATATCGAGCGCTTCGCCTTCGTAGGAGACGGTGATCTCCTCCTGGGCCTCGCCGAGGTCCGGCGTGGTGACCGAGAGGCGGCAGGAGCCATCGCCGAAGGACATCCGGATCCGGTGCGTCTGGTCGGAGGCGACGATGCTCATGCGGCGCAATGCCGAGATCAGGGTGGCCTTCTCCACGGTGGCGAACTTGTCGTTCTCACGCGGGATGACCTGCTCGTAATTCGGGTACGGCCCCTCGATCAGGCGGGTGAAGACCTGGGTCGTGGCCGACTTGAAGCCGAGATGGTTGTCGGACCGACCGATCTCGATCTCGTCGTCTGCTCCGAAGAGCTTCCGGAACTGTTCGAGCGCCTTGGGCGGCACGATCAGTTCGGCGGGCTGGGCGGTGCCGCCCTGGAGCGGGACTTCCATCTTGGCGAGGCGGTGCCCGTTGGTCGCGACCATGCGCATCCGGTCGGCCGTGAGCTGCCACAGGACGCCGTTGAGGATCGGACGGCTCTCTTCGGTGGAGGCAGCGAACGCGACGTGCGCTACGAGCTTCTGGAGGTCGCGGGCGGTGGTCCGTGAGGCGCCGTCGAAGGTCACCTGCGGAAAAGCCGGGAATTCCTCGCGCGGCAATCCGAGCAGCTTGAACTTCGAGCGACCACACTCGATCGTGACCCGCTGTTCACCCTGGGTCGTGAAGCGGATCCCTGCGCTCGGCAGTTCGCGGACCAGCTCCTGAAGTTTCCGGGCTGGCAGCGTGATCGCCCCTTCCTGGTCGACGGACGCAGGAACGGTGGTGCTCACGGCGATGTCGAGGTCGGTTCCGGAGAGCCGGAGCCCGTCCTTGGTGGCCTCGAGCAGGATGTTGGCGAGCACGGGGAGCGTCGTCTTGGAGGGCACGGCAGCGCTGACTGCGCTGACGCCTTCGGAGAGCTGTTCCCGCGTGATGGTGAACTTCATCGGCGATCCCCAGGGTTGCCAAGAACTACTGCTGTTTTCAAGATATATATGATAGTAGTAGTAGTAGAGGGGGCTGAAATGTGCATCAAACCCCTAACTGCTTCCGGTACATTGCACTGCACAGTTTGTCCTTGTGTACGCCGCGTGGACGAGCGGGGATAGTCGAACCAGTTCCCCACGGTCTCCCACACTTCCCCACGTTGTGTCGGTGGGTTCGCAAACATTGTGGTCAGACTGTCAACAACTCCTGCCGGGCCGAGTCCACGCGAGCGCGAAATTCGCGATCCCGGCCCAATTGCGTCTGCACCTTGTCCACGGAATGGATCACCGTGGAGTGGTCGCGACCGCCAAACGCCTGCCCGATTTCCACCAACTGCATCTGCAGCAGTTCGCGGGCGAGGAACATCGCGATCTGGCGCGGGACGGTCAGCGTCTTGATGCGCGCCTTGGAGCGCAGCCCCTCCGGGGTGACCCCCCAGCGGCGCGCGACGACTTCCTGGACCTTCTCGATGGTCGGCAGCGTCTTCTGGCGGGCTTCGGCGTCGTCACCGGGCCGCATCTTGTCGCTGAGCGCCTCGCGGGCCAGCTCGATCGAGATCTCCTTGTGCCGCAGCGAGGCGTAGAGGAGCAGCTTGATGATGCACCCCTCCAGCTCGCGGACATTCGACCGGACGTTCTCGGCGATGAAGCGGAGGACGTCGTCGGGGATCGTCGTCTCGAGGTGGTCCTGTTCCTGCTTCTTGCGCAGGATGGCGATGCGGTGCTCGAGGTCCGGCTGCTTGACGTCGGCGACCATGCCCCATTCGAAGCGCGAGACCAGCCTCGCCTCGAGACCGGGGATCTCCTTCGGCAACCGATCGGAGGTCAGCACGATCTGCTTGCCGGCCTCGTAGAGCGCATTGAAGGTGTGGAAGAACTCTTCCTGGGTCGCTTCCTTCCCTTCGAGGAAGTGCACATCGTCGACGATGAAGAGATCCACGTCGCTGCGATAGCGGCGGCGGAGATCGGCCATCGATCGGCCGTGGATCCCCTCGATCACCTCATTGATGAACTGCTCGGCGCTGATGTACAACACTCGCGTCGCCGGCGCGCGCGACAGCACCTCATGGGCAATGGCCTGCATGAGGTGGGTCTTGCCGAGGCCAGTCGAGCCGTAGATGAAGAAGGGGTTGTACTGCTTCCCCGGCGCTTCGGCGACGGCATGGGCGGCGGCGGCAGCCAGCTCGTTGGACTTGCCGATGACGAAGTGACCGAAGGTGTACCGGTCGTTGAGCGGCTGGGCGCTGGGGTTCACCGGCGCGACCGGGGTCGCGGGGGCCTCGGGCGCGGCGGTCGGGACGAAGAGGTCCATCTGAGGCCGCTTCTGACGCTCGGCGGCGACCTGGAAGACCACGAGCACTGGCTCGCCAGCGGCGGCGGTGGCGACCTGGACCAGCGTCGGGGCGTACTTCTCCTCGTTCCAGCGCTTGGCCAGGTCGTCGGGAGTGCTCACCAGCAAGGTGCCGCCTTCGAACGCAATAGCCTCGTTCGAGGCCAACCACGCCTGGATCTCGCGCTCCGGAATAACGGGCTTGGCGCCGTCGAGGACTCGCTTCCAGAGATCTTTGGCGGACAGCGGCATCAGGCTCTATGACGGGAGACAGGGTCAGGCGGCGTTGCTAGGGAGGCCGATTCTAGGTCCCGAATGTGGAAAAGTCAAACCCCTTGAATTCCTGTGGCCCGAGGGCTAGGTTGCTCGGCTACTTTGGAAGGAGAGTTCTACCATGATGCCAACATACAGGCCCAGAAATAAGCGTCGCGTGGCCAAGCACGGGTTCCGGAACCGGATGGAAGACCGTTGGGGTCGCGCCGTCCTGTCCCGCCGTCGCAAGAAGGGCCGGAAGGCGTTGACGGTGTCCATCGGCTCGAAGCACGCCCGCGTCTGACCGACGACGAGCGCTTTCCGCGCTCGCGTCGGCTGGTCCGCAGTGACGAGGTCCGCCGGGTCTTCCGGAGTGGACAGCGAAGCCGCCGCCTCTCGGTGGACATTCATTGGAAGGCTGGCGAATCGGGCCATCCGCGTCTCGGACTTGTTACTCCGAAGTTCCGACAGACCGCGGTGGCCCGGAATCGCATCCGGCGGTGGCTGAAGGAGCTGTGGCGACGTGAGCTGCAGTCTTGCCTCCCCGCCCTGGACGTCGTGATCCGGGCGCGTCCGGAGGTGTACGCCAGCAGTTATGCCGCCCTCCGGCTGGAGTTGCTGGCCTGGTGTGCCGAGCGGACGTCATGACCACCCCCCGCTTGGCATCTGAAACGCCCGAGGCAGCGACCCCGTCAGGTCCAGCCCGTGCCCTCGCCCTCCTCATTCGCGGTTATCAGCGCTTCATTTCTCCGGCTCTCCCCCCGGCGTGTCGCTTCGCGCCGAGTTGTTCCCAGTATGCGCTGGAGGCGGTGCGCCGCCACGGGGCACTGGCTGGGGGATGGTTGGCCATCAAACGGGTCGCCCGCTGCCATCCCTGGCATCCGGGTGGCCATGACCCGGTTCCCTGACCTGTGAGACGCTCGTGAACGATCGTCGGCCGCTGATCGCGATCGCGTTGATTCTGGTAATCTCCGTTGCTCCGATGTTCTGGAAGCGCCCTGCCCCGGTGCCCGTCACCGCCGACTCGTCGGTCGTCGCCACGGCAGATGGGCCCGCCCCGCTCGCGGGGGCAATCGATTCGCCGGCGACGATGCAGGCCGCCCCGATCGGTGATACCGTCGCGTCCGTGGTGCAGCTACCTGAGCGGGTCGTTCAGGTTCGGTCGCCGCTCTATCGCTATGGCATCTCGACGCGCGGCGGTCAGATCGTCTCATCGCGCTTCCAGTCCTACACCACGATGTACCCGAGCGACACTCTCGCCTCGGGGAAGCGCGACACGCTCGAGTTGCTGCGCGCCGACGCGCCGCTCCTGACCAGCACGCTGGTGGTGTCGGGTGACACCCTCCGGCTCGATCGAATCGACTTCGCTGCCAGCGCCGATTCGCTGGTTGCCGTCGACGCGCCGGCGGTGCTGACGCTCACCGGGCAGTCGGGGCGCTACACGATCGCGCTCCGCTACGAATTCTCCCCGGACGACTATCGGGTCCGCGTGACCGGCAGCGTCACCGGCCTGGCCGGCACCGGTGCCACGCTGCTCCTCGGCCTCGGCGACGGCTTCCGCGAGACCGAGGCGGACACAGTCGCCAATCATCGCGAAGTCGGCGTGGTCACCAAGCTCGACAAGACGGAGTTGACCCGTTTCTCGTCGCTCACGCCCGGCGAGTCGCGCGTCCTCACCGGCCCCTTCGAGTGGGTCGCGGTCAAGTCGAAGTATTTCGTCGCCGGCCTCTTTGCCTACGACAGCACCGCGGTCGGCGGCGCGCGCGGCCTGATCGGCGCAGTACGCGCGCATGCCCGGCAGACCAACGTCAAGACACCAACCCGCGCCCAGGTCGTCGCGTCCGTCGTCGTCCCGCCCAGCGGGCAGTTCGCCTGGTCGCTCTTCCTCGGCCCGATGGAGTACGACCACCTCAATCGGGTCGGCCACGACTTCGACGACGTGAATCCCTACGGCTGGCCGGGGTTCCGCACGGTCATCCGCCCGTTCGCCGTGGCGATCCGTACCTTCTTCGTCTGGCTGCACACCTCGACCGGACTGAGCTACGGCTGGGTGATCGTCCTCTTCGGCATCCTGGTGCGGTTGCTGTTGTGGCCGCTCAACCAGAAGGCGATGCGCTCGATGGTGGCGATGCAGGCGATCCAGCCGCAGCTCACCGCCTTGCAGACCCGCTACAAGGAAGATCCGCAGCGGCAACAGGCGGAGATGTTCAAGCTGTACAAGGAGAACAAGGTCAACCCGTTCGGCGGCTGCTGGCCGATGCTGATTCCCTATCCGCTGCTGCTCGCCGTCTTCTTCGTGCTGGCGAATACCATCGAGTTGCGCGGTGTGGCCTTCCTCTGGATGACGGACCTCTCGCGCTTCGATCCGCTCTACGTCATCCCGGTGATCATGGCGGCGTCGATGTTCGCCGTCTCGAAGATCGGCCAGATGGGGATGCCGCCGAATCCGCAGGCGAAGATGATGATGTACATGATGCCGGCGGTGATGCTGTTCGCCTTCTCGCGCTTCGCGGCCGGATTGAACCTGTACTACACGATCCAGAACGTCGTCTCGCTGCCGCAGCAGTGGTTGATCATGAAGGAGCGGAAGAAATTGGTGCCGAAGGCGGCGCCGGCGGTTGAGGTGAAGACCAAGAAGTCGTAGGGGCGCAGGGTTTTCACTTAGGGACGCAGGGTTTTCACGCAGAGGCGCAGAGTTTTCACGCAGAGGCGCAGGGTTTTCACGCAGGGACGCAGGGTTTTCACGCAGAGGCGCAGGGTACGCAGGGAAAGGTGCTAGCGCTGGAGTGGAAGGGTTGGTGGAGTTGGGAGGGGATTGGGTAGTGTCCGCGTATGGACACGCGCGATCCCCTCTCTGGTATTGTCGTGAGTGCTGCGGTGCGGCTGCATATGGAGCTGGGGCCGGGGCTGCTCGAGTCGGTGTATGAGGCGGTGCTCGCCGAGCGGCTGCGTGGTGAGGGGTTGCGGGTGGAGCGTCAGAAGCGGATCGGGTTGGTGATCGACGGAATCACCTTTGGGGATGCCTACGTCGTCGACCTCCTGGTCAATGCCGAACTGGTACTGGAACTCAAATCCGTCGAGATGGTTGCCCCGGTTCACCTCAAGCAACTGCTGACCTACATCAAGTTGCTTGGCCTTCGGCGCGGTCTGCTTCTCAATTTCGGCGCCGCCACCATGCGCGAAGGCATCCGCCGGGTCGTCAACCAGTATTAATTCCCTCTGCGCTCCCTGCGCCCCTGCGTGAGAACCCCTGCGCCCCTGCGTGAGAACCCCTGCGCCCCTGCGTGAGAACCCCTGCGCCCCTGCTACCCTCTGCGCCCCCCCGACCATGAACCCAAACGCCGACACCATCGTCGCCATCGCCACCGCCCCGGGACTCGGCGCGATCGCCGTGGTCCGTATCGCCGGGCCGGAAGCGTTCGCGGTGTCGCAGCGTCTCGTGCCGGCGCTCGCCGTCCGCCGTGCCCGTGAGGCGCAGTTGGTGGGGCTGGTCGGCCCGGACGGGGAGGCGATCGACCAGGCGCTGGTGACCTGCTTCCCTGCCCCCCACTCGTTCACCGGGGAGGACACGGTGGAGCTGTCGGTGCATGGCGGGGCGCTGGTCCCGAGCACGGTGGTGGCCGCGGCGGTGGCGGCGGGGGCGCGGACAGCGGAACCCGGGGAGTTCACCCGCCGTGCGGTGCTCAATGGGAAACTGGACCTGCTGCAGGCGGAGGCGGTCGGCGACCTGATCGCGGCGACCGCCCCGGGGCAGGCGAGGGTGGCACTGCGCCAACTGGATGGCGGCCTCTCACGCCGGATCGCCACCCTGCGCGACGCGATCCTCGACACCGCCGCCCTGCTGGCGTATGCCATCGACTTCCCGGAGGAGGATGACGGACCAGTCGCGCCAGAGCGGCCACTGGCGGCGGTGCTCGGGCTGGTGACCCAACTCGAGGGGTTGCTGGCGACCGCCACCGACGGCGAGCGGGTGAGGCAGGGGGCGCTGGTTGTGTTGGCCGGCCCACCCAATGCTGGCAAGTCGACCCTCTTCAACGCCCTCCTCGGTCGGGAGCGGGCGCTGGTCACGGAACTCCCCGGTACAACCAGGGATGCCATCGAGGCGGACACATCGGTGGAGGGCTGGCCGGTGCGTTTAGTAGATACCGCGGGACTCCGCAACACCGAGGATCGGCTTGAGGCGATGGGCGTCGAGGTCTCGATGACGTATCTGGCGAGCGCAGACATCATATTGTACTGCAATGACTTACCAGAAAACAATGAAATAAATGAATATTCATTTACACATTCTTCAGAGATTGTCAGGGTCGCGACCAAGTCAGATGTCACGTTCGCGACATTTAAAGGTAGCACTGACTACTTCTTTGTATCGGCCCATTCTGGTCATGGGATTGCCGATCTCCGGCGCCTGCTCGCTGACCGGCTGTTCAGTGGGGCGGCACGGGCTGCGGGGGATGGTGCGTTGCTGACCAGAGCTCGGCATCGCGCCAGCATCGAGTCGGCGTTGGTGGCGCTGCGGCGCGCCGAGGCGGAGCTTGGGGTAGGGGAGGTCGTTCTGGCGGCGCACCAGCTGCAGGAGGGGGTCGCCGCGCTGGACAGCCTGATTGGCGTGGTTGATCGCGAAGAGGTCTTCGATCGGGTGTTTGCCGGGTTCTGCATCAGGAAATAACGGAGGGGCGAGCCTCGCCCTTCATCCCGGGGACGACGCTGACGGGGGCGACGCCTGCGTCGCCCCTACACCAGCGCCCGCCGCTTCAGCAGCTCATACTGCTCCACCACCATCCGCGCCGCGTTGTCCGGCAGCACGTCGAGCACCAAGACGCCGTGCGACCGCATCTCCGCCAGCGCCCCCTCGCGGGCCTCCAGGAGTTCCTCGGCGGCGGCGCGCTCGAAGGCTTCCTCGACGTGGAGCGGGCGACGCGTTGCGATCCGCTCCAGGGCGGTGTCACGGAGGGTGACGGCGAGCGGCAGGTGGCGTGGCCGAAGCGAGCCCGCCTGCGCCACCACCGCGTCGCTGGCGGTGCGGTCGACCACATCGGTAAAGAGCACGGTCAAGCCGCGCTTCCGGTGCCGTGCTGCGAGGTACGCGAACGCTGCCGGGTAGTCCGGCTCGACCATCCGTCCCTCGATCGTGGCGAGCGCATCGAGGACCTGGCGCAGGGCACGCCGCCCGCGCGCCGGCGGAATGAATCGCATCACCTGATCGGCGAAGACGAAGAGCCCAATGTTGTCGTCGTGCAAGACGGCGCTGTGGGCCAGCTCCAACGCCGCGTCGATCGCCGCCTCGAGCCTCGGCCGGCCCTCGCTCTCGGCGGTCAACAGCCGTCCGGCATCAATCATCATCAACACCTGCTGACGGCGCTCATCCTCATAGCGCCGTACCATCAGCTTGCCGCGCCGAGCGGTCGCCTTCCAATCGATGGAGCGCGTCTCCTCTCCGGGGACCCACTCGTGCAGACTCTCGAAGACGCGACCCTCGCCCAGCCGGCGCACGGTGCGTTGTCCTGCTTCGCGCCGGCGTTGTGCTTGAGTCGGTAACGCGCGGATCGCCGCGTGACGAAGATTGGGATAGACCGTGACGCTCCACGGCAACAGTCGCCCGGCTTGTCGCCAGGCGAGCCCCCAGCGGCCGAGACCACGGAGATGGAGCAGACCAGCGGTGGCCTTGCCACGACGTGCGGGGGTGAAGGCCAGTTGCTCAGGTACGCTGCCGCCACCGGGGAGGCGCAGCACGCGAGTCTGCTCACCCGGCCAATCCAGCGGGGCAGGGAGCTCCTCGCGCACGAGCAGCTGCACCGGTCGGCGAAGGGGGTTGGTCCACAGATAGGTGACGGGCAGGGTACGGCCCACGGAAAAGGCTGGCGGCGCGTCCCGGATGACCGGCCACTCTTCGAGCGGGAGTGCGGCCACGTCGCGGGCATCGAGGAGGAAGGCCAAGACCCAGAGCAGGTCGAGGCTCAACCACACCACGCCAGCCGACGGCCACCAGATGGTGAGCGGCGCGACAGCGGCAAGGGCCGCGGCCACCAGCAGCCAACGACGCGACGGCAGGATCACCCGCGCGGTGCCTCGACCCGCTGAATCAGGGTCGCCAGCGCATCGTCGGCCGAGACCCCTTCGAGTTCGAGTTCCGGCGCCACGACCACCCGATGCCGCAAGACCGCCGGCGCGAGCGACTTCACGTCATCCGGCGTGACGTACTCGCGTCCCTCCACGAGGGCTGCTGCTTGCGACACCTTGAGCAACGCCACACTGGCGCGCGGCGAGGCGCCGAGGGTCAGTGCCGGCGCATTGCGCGTGGCACGCACCAGCGCCGTGATGTACTCGACCAGCGGCGCTTCTACGCGCACCCGCCGCACCGCCGCGCGTAGCGTGGCCAGCCCCGCAGCATCGAGCACCTGGGCGATCCCGAAGGTGGCCACCGAGGAGGAGTCGAAGCCCCCGAGCACGCGGTGCAGCACGCCGTTCTCGACATCCGCCTCGGGGTAGCGCAGCGTGCTCTTGATCAGGAAGCGGTCGAGTTCTGCTTCGGGCAGCGGATAGGTTCCCTCGAATTCGATCGGATTCTGCGTCGCGAAGACGGTGAACGAGGGACTCATCGGATGACTGGTGCCATCCACGGTGACACTGCGTTCCTCCATCGCCTCGAGCAGGGCCGCCTGCGTCTTAGCGGGCGCACGATTGATCTCGTCGGCAAGCACCAGATCGGCGAACAACGGGCCGGCGCGGAACGTGAAGTCGCCGCTGGCGTTGAGGATGCTCACCCCGGTGATGTCCGACGGCATCAGGTCGGCGGTGAACTGGATCCGTCGAAAGGCGAGGCCGAGCGCCTCGTTGAAGGCGCGGACGAGGAGTGTCTTGGCTGTGCCCGGCGGTCCTTCCAGCAGCACGTGACCACGGGCAAGCAGGGCGTGGAGTGCTTCGCGGACGACCACCTCTTGGCCGAGCACGACACGTTGAATCTCGGCGAGCACGCGGCCGGCCAGCTCCGCGTGGGTGACGGCTTCCTCGGCCGTCAGGTGCGAATGCTCTGCCACAACTCCTCCGCGGCGTTGGCCGCTTGCAAGACGCTTGACGCCGGTTGTCCTGGCGTCGTGAGGTGAATCAAGGTGTCGAGGGCGCGGCGCCCCTCGGGGGACGTGGTGTTGCCATCCTGCTCGACGAGCCAGCGCCGCCAGTCATTGCGCGAGCGGAGTGCGGTCGGGGAGAGCCGACGACGGAGACCTCGGACGATGGCGCCAATGGCTTCGTCGTGGCCCTTTGCCGCGGAGAGGGCGGTGGCCAGGGCACGCAGATGCTCGATCGGATTCCGACGACGGCGATCAATGCGAGCGCTGATCTGACCGAAGCGGAATGCGCCCACCAGCAGAGCGAGGAGTCCGATGCCGGCGAGTTGCCACGCGGCCCATCCCCAGGGGGATCGCCAACTCCAGTCGATCACCGCCTCGCCGAGCGATCCGCTGGCGCCGAAGCCGTGATGATACTCCTCGAACACGATCTGGTCGTACCCCCCAGCTATCAGGCCGAGGACGAACGGACCCGCGCCGTTGTCATGACGACGCACGACGCGATTCCGGAAGAGGGCGACATCGGCGACGAGGAGGATGCTGCCCGACGAATCGGCGGGCTCCAGCCGGACGGCGACAATTCCCTTCGCCGTGGTGAGCAGCGGGGTGACGCGGCGGTAGGACGGAACGGCGCACCGCGTGGCCCCGGTGTCGAAGGCTCGACTCGAATCGTTGGCGATGGCTTCGCCTGTGGGCTGAAGCAGGGCGTGCACGAACATCGGCGATTCGCGCACCGCGAGTGAATCGAAGATCTGCGGTTCGACACGGTAGCCGTAGCACCGCATCAACCCGGTGGTCGATGCCCCGGCGAGCAGCAGGTCGCCTGTGCGGCGGAAGCGCTCGACCGCCGCCCGATCGGGACCGCTCAGCGGGGCCGACGGATTGAGCACGGCGAGCAGGGTGCGCTGCCCGCTTTCTGGAGGTACGAGGCGGGTGGTGCGCTCGCGCAGGCGGCGGACCGCAATGCGCAATCCCCGGGTTGCCTCGAAGAAGCCCGACGTCCCACCCGGCCCAGTGACCAACGTCGACGCACGCTCATCGACGGCGATCCGTTTGTTGCTGCCAGCCAGCAACCCGGCGGCGGCGCCGACCACGGCGACCGTGGTGAGGACCAGCAGCAATTCAGTGCGCGGGCGCATAGCGCTCCGGGGCGGCGCGACGGCGCCATTCTGCATAATCGGCCGCGTCGCAGCGGGCCCCGCCGAAGACGATGCGATAGAGCTGACGCACCAGGTCGCGGAACTCCTCGCGTGCCTCGCCACGCAGTGCCGGCTCGCCGACGTATTCCGCCGGCGTCTTGCTGGGGTGGAAGTGCATCGCTCCCCAGCCGTCGAGGGTCAGGACGAGGGCGAGAAAGTCGGCTTGGACGGCCTCACGAAAGCGCCCAGCCTCGGCGAGGCGATCCGCCTCGGCACGAAACCAGGTGGCATCGCGGCGCAGTGCGGTGCTCGGCAGCATCGCTGCGACCAGGGGTGGTGCGCGCAGCGTCCGCCACACCAGCCATCCCACGTGGACCAGCGCGGCCACCAGGATCAGCACCAGGATGCTGACCACCACCAGATAGAGGGTCGGGCTGTTCGACTCGAGGTGCTTGATCCAGTCCATCAGTTCGGCGAATCGCAGCCGCAGGGTCGCGAAGGGATCCGTCGGCTCGACCCACCGATACACCGGCGCGGTGAACACTGAGTCGAGGAGGGTGCGGAGCGAATCCCCAGGCACCGTCGTCACGTCGCGGGAACGTCCGAGGCCATGAGTTCGAGGTCAAAGCCTTCCTTGCGTACTCGAATATCGTAGTAGAGCACGACCGTCGCGACATAGACGAACGGGAAGAAAAAGACGCTGAGGATCGAGGTGGCGACCAGCATCGGAATCCCCGGTTCGGCGCTGCCCGCACGGATCGCCAGGACGACCCCGACCGCCATGGTCGGAACGATCAGCAGGAGCATGGTGATGAAAATCACGGAAAGAATCTTCCATCGGAACCCTTTGCTGAGATCCCACGAGCGCTGCAACGCGGCGACCCCTGGCTTGCCTTCCAGGACCACGACCACCGAGCTCAGCATGAGGCCGGCGATGGCGATGAATCCGGGGATGATCAATAGGATCATCCCTGTCGTGATCAGCATCGCACTGCCGATCGAGGCCAC
>JBBQJU010000016.1:0-20591 GCA_038326215.1 Gemmatimonadales bacterium
CCCGCGCCGAGTGTGGCGAGACCGGCCAGGAAGAGGACCGCCGCGAGATCCTCGACGATGAGCACGCCAAAGACGAGGTCGCGCAGCTTGCGACTGACGCCGTGATCCTCGAAGGTCTTGGCGATGATTGTTGTACTTGAAATCGCGACCAGCGCACCGGTAAAGAGCGCCTCACGTGGGGTCCAGCCGAGGAGGTACGCGGCGGTGAGGCCGAGGAAGGCCATGATCGTCACGTCGAACAGCGCCGTCACCGCGACGCTCGCCCCGACACGCAGCAGTCGGCGAATCGAGAACTCGAGACCAATCGAGAAGAGCAGCAGGATCACCCCGAGCTCGGCCAGCGTCTCGGTGGTCACGCGGTCCGCAATCGCCGGCACCAGCGTCACATGGGGCCCGACGAGGACGCCGGCGAGGAGATAGCCGAGAATGACCGGCTGCTTCAATCGCTGGAAGACGACCGTGGTGATCGCGGCGGTGCAGAGCACCAGCGCGAAGGTCGTCAGGAAGGCGTGGGCGTCCCCCACGGTCTCAGCCCTCGCCCGAGGGCGGTGCGGTGGCGATGGGACGCCAGGCGATCGCCTCCCAGGCCGCATCGAGCGTCGCGAGCGCGTGCGGATGGGTCGCCGACCACTCCTTGGTGGCGACCTTCTCCGCCGCGAAACCGACCAGGGCCAGCCAGACCGAGGTCCACAACTCGACCACGCCGGCGCGGACGCTCCCTTCCTGCTTCCCGGCGGCCACCAGCTGCTCCAGCCCGAGCCGCAAATCGTTGGCGGCCAGCCGGGACGCATCGTCGAGCTCGCCACTCAGCCGCCAGGTGAGGAGCAGCCGGACCCGGGCCGGGTCGCGTTCCGCATTCGCCAGCCACGTCCGGCCCAAGGTGCCGAGCCGATCGCCCGCGGTCTTGCCGCCCCCCTGCACGGCGTCCCGGATGGCGGCGACGCCCCACCGCTGGCTCTCCTGATAGGCGGCGTTCAGGAGGGCCTGCTTCGACGGGAAGTGCCGGTAAATCGTCCCCTCAGCCACCCCCGCCCGCTTGGCAAGGATCGGCGTGGTCGTGGCGTGGTAGCCCAAGGTGGTGAAGAGCTCCCGGGCCGCCTCGAGGAGGCGTTCGCGGGTGGTCGGCGCATTGTCGGCCATCATGCTCCTCGGCTGGGCAAACACCCCGTGCAGGGGCGGATTATCTTCAGGATTGGCAAATGCACGACTCGAATCTGAGGACTACCCGATGAAGATGCTCGTACTCGGCGCCGGCCTGCAGGGCTGCGCCTGTGCCTTTGACTTGCTTCAGGACCCGGAAGTGACCGCCGTCACCGTGGCGGACCTCCAGCCGGAGCGGGCAGCACGCTTCCTCACGAAGCTGGACGATCCCCGACTCCATCTGATCACGCTCGACGTCACCAACCTCGATGCGGTCCGCGAGGTCATGCGGGGTCAGCAGGCCGTGCTCAGTGCCATTCCGTACTACTTCAACGGCCCGATGGCGAAGCTCGCGGTCGAGTGCGGCTGCCATTTCGCCGACCTCGGCGGGAACACCGAGATCGTCATGGAGCAGAAGAAGCTCGATGCCGAGGCGCATGCCAAGGGGTTGTCGATCATGCCCGATTGCGGCCTGGCGCCGGGGATGGTCAACATCCTCGCCGCCGAGGGCATTCGGCGCCTCGACCGCACCGATCGGGTACGAATCTACGTCGGTGGGCTCCCTCAGCACCCGGAACCGCCGCTGAACTACCAGATCGTCTACTCCCTGGAGGGAGCGCTCGACTACTACACCACCCCCTCCTGGATCCTCCGCGACGGCAAGAGCACCACGATCGAGGCGCTGAGCGAGATCGAGCCGGTGGAGTTCGCCGAGCCGATCGGCACCCTCGAGGCGTTTCACACCGCGGGTGGCCTCTCCACCATGGCCTTCTCCTCCGAGGGCAAGGTGCAGGAGATGGAGTACAAGACCCTGCGGTACCCAGGCCACGCGACGCTGATGAAGGCAATCCGCGAGCTCGGCCTCCTCGACCTCACGCCGATCACGGTCAAGGGGAAGGAGATCGTTCCGCGTGATGCGTTCATCGCCGCGGTGACGCCGAAGCTGACCAAGCCGAACGGCCGCGACCTCGTCGCACTTCGGGTCGTGGTCTCCGGTGAGAAAAATGGTGCCGCGCATACCACCACCTTCGACCTGGTCGACTATTTCGACGAAGTCCACCACATCTCGGCGATGATGCGGTGTACCGGCTATTCCCTCGCGCTGACCGGCCTCACCCAGGCGCGGCACCAGGTGATCCGCACCGGCGTGACCACGCCGGACGAAGGGATGCCGTATGATCGGTACGTGAAGGGAATGGCGGCGCGGGGTGTGGTGATCACGGAGTCGTCGCCCGGCGCCTAGGCGCCGGGCCCTGGTCCGGCGCTCTGGACGCGCACATCGAAGACCGGCGTTTCCACGAGATGGAATGTGGCCGAGGCGATGGCCACCCGGCCATGTGTCAGATCAATTTCCTCGAGGATCCGAGTAAACAGCTGATCCTTGGTGCGTCGGCGAGTCTTGTAGTCCACGACATACCGCAACGTGAATTCGATCCAGTTGTCATTCGCCACCAGCGAGACCATCGGATCGACCATCGCATCCTCAACCAGGAAGTTGGTGCGGATGTGGTCCCACGCGGCAGCGGCGCCCTTGGCATAGTCGCCCACGACCTCTGCCCCGACCTTCGTCAACAGGGTGCGCGCCAGCTTCCAGTCCGTGCCGTACTTGACGGGGAGGGTGATCTCGTCCCAGAGGAACGGGAAGTCCCCGGAGTAGTTGAAGACAGGCTCCTTGAAGACGAAGGAGTTGGCGATCCGCACCATGCGGCCCGTGTAGAGATCTCCCTTGACCCATTCGCCCACTTCCATCAGCGTCGTGCGGAGCACGCCGATGTCGATCACGTCGCCCTTGATCCCGCCCAATTGGACCCGGTCCCCGGTGCGATAGAATCCGGCCATCGCGATCGCGAACCACCCCGCGAAGGACGCGATGACTTCCTGCAGCGCGAAGGCGATGCCGGCCCCGGCGACACCGATCACGACGGTGAGTCCCCCGAAGCGGCCGCTGTACACGGTGAGCACGAGGAAGATGCCCGCCAGATATCCACCGAAGGTCGCCAGTTTTCTGGCCCGGTACCGTGCTTCGGAGTCCCGGATCACCCGCTGGAGCGACCGGGTCAGCAGCTTGACGACCGTCACGATGACGAGGACGCCGAGCGCGAGCGTGATGAGCTTGCCGATGGTGGGGTCGGCGAGCCATCCCTCGAATGTCCGGCGGAGATTGTCCACGGGAGGTGCTCCTCGATGACAAGCGGTTCAGGCAGCGCACTGCGAGCGAAGTCTATCCTGCCGACGGCGCCTCCCCAACCAGATCGCGGTTGCCCCGGGTCTCTTCGGTACGACACTTTTCATCCGTAGCGTTCCCCGATCCCTCAGGAGTATCCGTGGCCGAGCAGCCTCAGCAGCCAGCGTTCATCCCGCTCACCAGTTACCAGGAATATCCTCCCGCGGAGATGCTGGCCCGGAGTCGGCAGTTCGCGGCCGAGCTGCAGCGACGTCGGACGGTGCGGCAGTTCTCCGACCGCCCGGTCGAGCGAGCGGTCATCGAGGCATGCCTCGTGGCGGCGGGCACGGCGCCCAGCGGTGCCCACCAGCAGCCATGGCATTTCGTGGTGGTGAGTGATCCCGCGCTCAAGCGAGACATCCGGCATGCCGCGGAGGCTTCCGAACAGGAGTTCTATGCCTCAGCACCTGCTGAGTGGTTGGCCGCGCTCGCCCCGCTGGGCACTGACGCTGTGAAACCCTACCTGGAACGAGCGCCGTATCTGATTGCCGTCTTCGCCGAGCGCTACGGTATCAACCCGACCGGCGGCCGGCAGACCCACTATTACGTCATGGAATCCGTCGGGATCGCCACCGGTTTCCTGATCGCCGGCCTGCACCACGCCGGGCTGGCGACGCTCACCCACACCCCGAACCCGATGGGCTACCTGAATGAGATCCTGGACCGCCCGGTCAATGAGCGGGCGATGATGCTGCTGGTCGTCGGCTACCCTGCCCCGGACGCGACCGTGCCCGACTTGACGCGGAAACCGCTGGACGCAATCGCCAGCTTTCGCTGATCGCCAATCGCTGTTCGCCGTTCGCTGTCTACCAGCTCCATCCACTCCCGACATACCACCGCATCTGACCGTTCGCCTTGGCGGCGGTGAGGTTCAGCTGCGCGGCACGGAGCACGCGGATCCCGATGCCACCGCCGGCTCCCCACGTCCAGTTGTCGAAGGTGAAGGAAAGCTTGCCGCTTGGCAGCGTCGTTCCGGGCGCGGGATCCTCAAGCGGCGAGGGATCGCGGAAGGCGCGACCGCCATC
Source organism: Gemmatimonadales bacterium (assembly GCA_038326215.1). GTDB lineage: Bacteria > Gemmatimonadota > Gemmatimonadetes > Gemmatimonadales > GWC2-71-9 > Palsa-1233. The sequence goes on from JBBQJU010000016.1 coordinate 4,390, forward strand.
GACGAAGCCGAGTAGCGTGATCGCGCCGAGGCCACCGAAGTCGAGCAACTCGTGGCGCAGCTCGACGTCGCCGAGCAGCACGCCGCGGCCGACCAGCATCCCGACCGGGAGGGCGCGCAGCGAGCTGGTCCCACCGAGCGTCGTCACCGGCGACTCCCAGCCCGGGATCTCATGCAGGACACCGGCCGCCGTGGTGCGTGAGACCGCACGAAAGGCGTAGCGCGCGGTGAGCCGGGTGCCCCGATGCGGCGAGACCCAGCCACGCGCGATGCCGTAGCCGCCGGTATAGCCGTCGCCACCGCTGCCAGTGAACGCCCCGGCCTCGATCAGCAGGCCGCGGTTGGGATTGTACTCGTTGTCGCGGGTGTCAAGCACCAGCGCCGCCCGAAGCTGTGCGTCGGTCTGCGTCAGGGACACCGGGAAGCCCGGGCATGGCGCGGTGACACAGACGATCGTCCCGTCGTCGAGCGGCGCATACGGATAGCGGTTGATGAGCGCGGTTTGCGCTCCCGTGAACTCCTGATGGTCCACTGCCCCGCGCAACGCCAGCTGGAGCGGCCCCCGCAGCCGGTGCGACACCTCAAGCCACCCATCCTGCCGCGTCCGGCGGAGCGAATTGGCGTCGATGTCGGGCATCGCCGCATCGTCGCTGTTGCCGAAATGGGTCTCACGGGTCGCCTCGGCCCGCGCACGGACGCGCCACCCCTCGTCGAGCCAGAGCCGCTTGTAGTCGCCGCGCACCAGATATGACGAGCGCGTCGAGAAGCCGATGTCGACGCTCTGTTCGCGCAGATTGGTGACCCGCGCATCCCACGGTGCCTGGTGGTAGCGGAGAATCCTCGCCACGCCGAAGACGCCATCGTTCGGCGTCGATGTGAGGTACGGGAAATACGAGACCCGCGGAGGCATGACCTCCGCTTCCTGCGCGGCGAGTGGGCTACCGAGCAGCAGGAAGGCGAGGAGCGCGCGACGACTCATGAGTAGAGCGTGGCGCACTGCTCGATCCGCGCCCCCTTCTCGTCGCACACCGCAAATGGCGAGGCCGTCATCGCAGCCGCACCATACTGGCCCTTCTTGTTCACGGCGTAGAACTGGATCTGGTAGGTCGGCCGGCCGCGCTCGTCGAGGAGGCTCGGTGGCGTCATCGCCACCACCCGCTTGAGCGTGGCGAGTGCCGCGTCGGTCGGGCTCATTCCCTGGCGCATATGCTCCACGGTGAGGAAGCCACCGCAGACCATGATGTTCGCCTCGCCAAGGCCGGTGCTGCCAGCCGCACCGATGGCGTTGTCGGTGTACTGTCCGGCGCCGACGATCGGCGAGTCGCCGCAGCGTCCCGGCACCTTCCACGACAGTCCGCTCGTCGTGGTGACCGACGAAATATCTCCGGCCGCATTCACCACATTCATGTTGATGGTGCCGGTGGTGTAGGCCATCTTCTCCCCGGCCTTCGGCGCCACCCAGTTGTCAGTGGCCCCGCGCGTGGCGCGCCAGCGCAGCCACGCCTCCCGCGATTGCGGCGTCAGCAGATCCTCGATCTGGAAACCGAACGACTGGGCGAAGCGCTGGGCATCTTTCCCCACCAGGAGGATGTGCGGCGTGTACTTCATCACCAATCGCGCGACCTCGCTCGGCGTCTTGATCCCCTCGAGTGCGCCCACGGCGCCAGCGCGCTTGGTTGGACCGTGCATGCAGGAGGCATCGAGCTGCACCACGCCCTCCTCGTTCGGCAGCCCACCATAGCCCACGGACTGGTCCGAAGGATCGAGTTCCTGGATCTTCACCCCTTCGATGCCCGCGTCGAGGGTGTCGGTGCCCTTGAGGACCAACTCCACCGCCCGCGCCACGCCGCGCAATCCATTGGACGACGCGATCGCGACCGGCGCCGCAAACCGGCTCCGGAGGATCGCGGGGGCAGCCACCACCGGCTTCGGCAACAGGGCGCTCCCGGCCACCACGGCGCCGGCGGTGCCGAGGAAGGTGCGACGGGAGAGAGGCGAGTCGGACATGCGCGGAACTCCGGTGGAGGTGAGATCCCAATGATAAGATGGTGCGGGGGGAACGGTGAACCTTCCGCCATCTCCTCCCCAAGGCCAGATTTCCCCCATGACGACTTCCGCTCGCCCCCGCCTCGACCCGGCCATCTTCAATCTCCCGGTCGAGAAGATGCGGGCCGGCTACTACTCCGACAAATACTTCGTTCGTGCCCGCGACATCCTGCTCGACGACGCCTACTCCCCCCGCGTGACCGTCCAGGTTTTCGGGAAGAGCGAGGCGTTCCTCGGCGGCATCGACGAGGCGATCGCGATCCTCAAGCTCTGCAGCGACCACTGGTCGGCGATGACCGTCCGCGCCCTGCACGACGGCGATGCGATCGTGCCCTGGGAAGTCGTCCTCGAAATCGAGGGGGCATACGCGGACTTTGCCCATCTCGAGACCCTCTACCTCGGCGTGCTGTCCCGCCGTACTCGCGTCGGCACCAACACCCGGCGCGTCGTCGAGGCCGCGCACCCGAAGGACGTGATGTTCTTCCCCGCCCGTCATGATCACTGGCTGGTGCAGACCGGCGATGGCTATGCGGCGCATATCGCCGGGGCCATCGGCGTCTCCACCGACGCCCAGGCGTCGTGGTGGGGCAGCGAGGGACTCGGGACGGTCCCGCACGGCCTGATCGCGGCGTATGGCGGCGACACCGTCCTCGCCTCGCGGAAATTCCTCGAGCACGTGAGGGACGACATCCGGCTCGTGTCGCTGGTCGACTTCGATAACGACTGTGTTGGTACCTCACTCGCCCTTGCCAACGCCCTCGGCCCGCGGCTCTTCGGCGTTCGCCTCGATACCAGCGAGATGCTGGTCGATCACTCCGTGATCCCGCAGATGGGACAGTTCAAGCCCACCGGCGTGACCCCACAACTGGTCCACAACGTCCGCGACGCCCTCGATGCCGCCGGCCACCAGCATGTCCGCATCATCGTCTCCGGTGGCTTCACCGTCGAGAAGATCCGTGAGTTCGAGCAGCTCGGCGTCCCGGTCGACAGCTACGGTGTCGGCTCGTCCCTCTTCCAGGGGCGATTCGATTTCACGGCGGATGTCGTGCGGCTGGATGGCAAGCCGTGCGCCAAGGTGGGGCGGGCGTATCGACCGAATGCGAGATTGTCGATTGTTGAGTGAGCACACGTCGTGACATACGACGCCACCGGGACGCGAGCATGACCGAGATCTATTGGGACGTCGACACGCAGCACGATTTCATCGCGGCCACCGGCCTGCTCGCGGTGCCCGGGGCGGAGGCTGTCTTGCCGGTGCTGGCGCGGCTGACGCAGCACGCGCATGACCGGGGCATACGCATCGTCGCCACCGCCGACGATCATGACCTGGGCCATGCCGAGATCAGCAGCACCCCGGACTGGACGTCGACCTACCCGCCGCACTGCATGCGTGGCAGCGCGGGGCAGCGGAAGGTCGCGGAGACGACGCTCCGCACCCCGCTCGTGGTCCACGCGGTGCCGCATGACGCCGAGTCGCTCGCCGCCGAGGTGCGCGCCCACGACGGTGACCTGCTGATTCTCAAGCCGGGGACGGACGTCTTCCGTTGGAATCCGAACGCCGGCACCATTCTGGCCGCGCTCGCGCCGACGCGCATCGTAGTCTATGGTGTGGCGACCGATGTCTGCGTCGTGGCGGCGGTCGATGGCCTGCGCCGGCTGGCCCCCGCGGCCGAGCTGATCGTGGTCCGGGATGCCGTGGCCGCGCTCGATGCCGGCCGGGGCCGCGCGTTGCTGTCGGAATGGGCGACCCATGGGATTGAGGTCGTGACGAGCGAGCACCTGCTGGCATGACCGCCACCGGCCGCTTCTTTCTCCCCGGACCCGTCGAGGTCCATCCGGACGTCGCCCAGGCGATGCTGCAGCCCGCGATCGGCCACCGCTCTGCCGCGGCCGAGGCGATGCTGGCGCGCGTCCAGCGCGGCCTCGGTGACATCCTGCAGAGCCGGCGGCCGGTGATGACCGTGACGGGATCGGCCACCGCAATGATGGAAGCCGCCATCCGGGCCGGGGTCGAGGATCGGATCCTCTGCGTGATCACAGGCCATTTCTCCGAGCGCTTCGCGAGGATCGCCGAACGCTGCGACAAGGACGTGGTCCGGCTGCACGTCCCGCACGGCGAGGCCCTCGAGCCCGAGCTGTTGGCGCTGGCGCTCGACGGACCACCGGTCGATGCCGTCTCGCTGGTCCACGTGGAGACATCGACGGGCGTGGCGCAGCCGATCAGCGAACTGCTGCGCCTGTTGCGGACCCTCGGCGACGTGGTGACGATCGTCGATGGCGTCTCCTCCGTCGGCGGCATGACGGTGGACCCCGATCGCTGGGGTGCCGACTTCTTTCTCGGCACCACGCAAAAGGCGCTGGGCGTCCCGACCGGCGTCGCCTTCGCCGTGGCCTCGGAGCGCTTCCTTCGGCGTGCCGACGTTGTCGAGAGCCGCGGGCTCTATCTTGACCCGGTGTCGTTGCATGCCGACGCGGTCGCGGGCCGCTTTCCCCACACGCCCTCGCTCCCGGTGATGCATGCGCTTGACGCACAGTTGGCCCGGATCGCGGCCGAGGGACTCCCGGCGCGCCACGCGCGCCATCAGGCGATGCGCGAGCGCGTCGAGGCCTGGGTCGGGGGCCACGGCCGCTGCCACTTCATGGCCCAACCCGGACGACGCGCCGATACTGTCTCCGCGCTGCGGCTCCGCACCGGGCGGAGCGCCGACGCCCTGGTCCGCACGCTCGACGGCCTCGGCTGGCAGATCGCCACCGGCAAGGGCGAGGAGCGCGACACGGTCATCCGGATCGGACATATGGCCGACCGGACCATTGAAGAATTGAACGCACTGCTCAGTGCATTGGAGCCTTTGCTGTGATCGAACCCGAGAATCGGCTCCAACCCGCGCTCCGCTTCGTGACCCGCAACTTCGTCCGTGGCCTTGTGATTTCGCTGCCGGTGGCGTTGACGGTGTGGGTGGCCTGGCGTGCGGTGATGTGGGTTGACAGCTGGCTCGGGCTGGCCATTCCCGGGATCGGCTTGCTGGTCGTGATCGCTGGCCTCATCGCGATCGGTGCCCTCGCCACCAACGTCGTCACCCGGGCAGCGCTCGCCACGCTCGACCAGATCTTCGAGCGACTCCCCTTCATCCGACTCCTCTACTCGGCCGCCAAGGACCTGATGGGGGCGTTCGTCGGCAACAAGAAGCGCTTCAATCGCGCTGTCCGCGTCCAGCCCGACCCGTCCCTCGATCTCTGGTTCCTCGGCTTCGTGACAGCCGATGATGTGACCCGACTCGGCCTCCCCGGCCATGTCGCCGTCTACCTGCCGCAGTCGTATAACATCGCCGGCAACCTGGTGCTCGTCCCCGCGGCGCGGGTGGTGCCGGTCGAGGGCGACTCCTCCGACGTGATGAGCTTCATCGTGTCGGGCGGGGTGACCGGCGGCAAGGGGATGAGTCGGCCAGCGTGACGCCGCTCCGGCAGGGTCAGTGGGAAATCACGAAGAACGACCCGCCGATGATCGGCCCGCGTGGGGGACGGCCATTCGTCGGCGGGGTGGCGCCCGGTGCGGGAGTGGGCGCCGGGCCGTATTCCGGCACGAAGCCGTAGGCCCGGTGCGTCACGGGATCGACGGCAATCGTCTTCACGCCCGGCGCGGTCGCAACGGTCGCGATCACGGTGTAGTTGTCGGGCGAGTCCATGCGCACCACCGTCACGTTGCCGCTGCCCCCAGCTGGGATGTACAGCAGTTTCTCGGTCGGATCGTAGCCCAGCGCGTCAACACCGCGGCCGTTGGCGATTTTCGCGACCACCCTGCCGCTCTTCGCATCGACCACCACCGAGGTATCGCTGCAGCCGGAGAAGATCCGCTGGGCGCTCCGTTCATAGGCGATGCCGGTGGGGCCATCGCACGGCGCCAGCGACCAGGAGGCCGTTGGCTTGAGCGTCTTCTCGTCGATCACCTGCATGGTGCTGGTCCCCTCGTTGTTCACGAAGAGGCGCCCCTTGCCATCACTCGCCGCACCTTCAGGCGCTGTGTCCTCGAGGTCGGTGGTGCCGACGATGTCGCCACTCGTCGCATCGATCCAGGTGACCGTGCCAATGGGGCGACTGTGGTTCGTGAGGACGATCCGGTTGGAGTAGTCGTCGTACATGATCCCGTCGAGACCGCCGGTGTGGGTGGCGATCTTCCGGATCGGCATCAGGGTCTTCAGATCGAACATGGTGACGCTGGAGTCGCCAGCATTGGTGGTAAAGCCGTGGTTCGAGGACGGCGCGACCGCGATCCCGTGCACCCGCGGGGTGGCCTGCAGATCGCCCAGCACCGTCCCGGTGGCGCCATCGACCACCATGACGTGCGTCCCCCGGGAGATGAAGACCCGCCCCGTGCCAGCCTCAGCCATGATGTAGTCATGGCCTCCCTCACCCCCGATACTCAGCTTCCTGCTGGTGAAGGTCTGGGCACTGAGACAGGCGGGCAGCAGCGATGCTGCCGCGAGGAGGACGCGAACGGGGAGCACGATCCGGGATTGCATAGGGGCCTCTGGCCGGGGAGGGGAGGAACCAAAGGAAGGTACGGGCGGGAAGCTGACGGGACGGTGACAGCGTCCGCTTAACACCCCCCCTCCCCCTCCGTCATACCGTGCGACCCCCGATACTTGAAGCGTCACTGCCCAACCGGCCCTCACGAGGATAACTGTCATGCGCACTGCGTCTTTCGCCACTACCGCCCTGCTGGCCCTGGCGGCCTGCAGCGACTCCCCGACCGCCACGATCGATACCGGCCTCCTGGCCTCCCGCATCTCCAGCGACGTCGCGACCGTGGCCGCCGACGCCACCGCCGAGGATGTGGACTTCATGGCGGGACTGAATGGCCTGAACGGCAACTTCTCCGTGAGTCTGGTGGACGGGATGAACCCGCCAATGGGTCCGGGCAACGTGACCGGCTGCGGCTTCGGCGGCGGACGCTTCTCCTGCCCCCCCAACAGCGCGAACGGCCTGACGGTCACCCGCACCGTCGCCTTCTATGACGCAGCGAACGCGGTCCAGCAGGCCTACGATGCGCTCTTGACGGCCAAAATCGAGGTCACCGCGACGATTCAGGGTGACGTGACCCGGGGCCCCCTGACCGCCACGATCAACCGCACCCGGTCCTTCGTGCACACCGGCCTTGCTGGCACGGAGGCGAGCCGCACCACCAACGGCACGGCAACCGGCACGGCGTCGCGGTCGCGGATCACCGAAGGTGGCAATACCCGCTCCTACGACATGACCGAGACCTCGACCTTCGTTGCGGTTGTCGTCCCGGTCCGCGCCGAGGGTGTCGCGCCATGGCCGACGTCGGGCACCGTGACCCGGGTCATTACCGTGACCCCCGATGGCGGCACCGCAGTCACCCGCACGATCATCATCACCTTCAATGGCACCGCGACCCCGACAGCGACCGTCAATGGCGAGGCGTTCACGCTGAACCTGGGCAATCGGACCGCGCAGCGGCGGCCGAACGGCTGAACACCGCGGGTGATCCGCGACCAGCGAACGGCGAACGGAGCCCCCTGAAGGGCCACCGTTCGCCGTTCGCCGTTCGCTGGTCGCCGACTAGATTTCCGGGTTACACCTGAACCCCGGAACCCCCCAGGATGTCCGAGCCCGACAAGTATCTGCCCGAAGCGATCGAGACCAAGTGGTGTGAGCGCTGGGCGGCCGAGCGCACCAACGAGCCGGACCTCGACCGGGCCGAGCGACCCTTCTACAACCTGATGATGTTCCCCTACCCGTCGGCCGAAGGGCTGCACGTGGGGAACCTCTTCGCGTTCACGGGGGCCGATGTCTACGGCCGCTTCAAGCGGATGCAGGGCTATCAGGTCTTCGAGCCGATCGGCTTCGATGCCTTCGGGATTCACTCGGAGAATTTCGCCATCAAGGTCGGGGTCCACCCGGCCGAATTGATTCCGCGCAACATCGCGAACTTTACCCGGCAGCTCACCCGCATGGGCGGGATGTTCTCCTGGCGGAATGTCCTCTCGACCACCGAGCCGTCCTACTACAAGTGGACGCAGTGGGTCTTCCTGCAGCTCTACAAGCAGGGGCTCGCCTACAAGAAGCACGGCGCCGTGAACTGGTGCCCGAGCTGCAAGACGGTGCTGTCGAACGAGCAGGTGATCGCCGGCGCATGCGAACGGTGCGGCACGGTCGTCGAGCAGCGCGCACTGGAGCAGTGGTACTTCCGGATCACCGACTATGCCGAGCGATTGCTGGCCAACCTCGATGATCCAACCAAGATGGATTGGTCCGACACCACCGTGATGGCGCAGAAGAACTGGCTCGGCCGCTCCCACGGCGCCGAGATCACCTTCCGCGCGAGTGATGCGGCGAGCTCGGGCATCACGGTGTACACCACGCGCCCCGACACCCTGTTCGGTGCGACCTTCCTCGTGCTCGCCCCCGAGCATCCCCTGGTCGATGCGCTCACGACCGGCGCGCACCGGGCCGCGGTCGAGGCGTATCGTGCGCAGGCGGCCGCGCAGGACGTCGTGACCCGGAAGGTCGGCGACAAGGAAAAGACCGGCGTCTTCACGGGGAGTACCGCGCTGAACCCGGCGACGGGCGGGCAGGTCCAGGTGTGGATCGCGGACTATGTGCTGATGGACTACGGCACCGGCGCGATCATGGCGGTCCCCGGTCACGACGAGCGTGACTTCGCCTTTGCCACCAAGTTCGGGCTGCCTATCGTCCGCGTCATCGCGGGGCCGGGTGAGGACGCCGGCACGCCGCTCGACGCCGCACATACCGGCATCGATGGCGGCGGGCGGATGGTGAACTCACGTGAGTTCGATGGTCGCACGCCGATGGACACCAAGGCGGCGATCACCTCGTGGCTCACCTCGCGCGGGACCGGCAAGGAAACGGTGCAGTACCGCCTCTACGATTGGTGCATTTCGCGCCAGCGCTATTGGGGCCCACCGATCCCGATCATCTACTGCGACGACTGCGGCCCGGTCCCGGTGCCTGAGGCCGACCTTCCCGTGGTGCTGCCGGCGATCGACGACTTTCGTCCCGATGACTCCGGTGTGTCGCCGCTCGCGCGTCACGCGGAGTGGTATTTCGTTCCCTGCCCGACCTGCGGCAAGCAGGGCCGGCGGGAAACCGACGTCTCCGACACCTTCCTCGACTCGGCGTGGTACTTCCTGCGCTATCCGAGCAGCGAACTGACCGATCGGCCGTTCGACCTCGCGCGTACCAAGAAGTGGCTGCCGGTGGCGAGCTACATCGGCGGCAACGAGCACGCGGTGCTCCATCTGCTCTACTCGCGCTTCATCACCATGGTGCTGCACGACGCCGGGATGCTCGATTTCGAGGAGCCGTTCCGGAAGTTCCGCGCGCATGGCCTGATCGTGAAGGACGGTGCGAAGATGTCGAAGTCGCGGGGCAATGTGGTCGTCCCCGACCAGTACATCGACAAGTGGGGTGCGGACACCTTCCGCACCTACCTCATGTTCCTCGGGCCCTTCCAGGAGGGCGGCGACTTCCGCGATGCCGGGATCTCGGGACCACGGCGGTTCCTCGACAAGGTCTGGGAGCTGGTGATCCAGGCGCGTCACCCGGATTCGTTTGACGCCGAGATCCGCCGCGAAGTGTTGGTCAAGTGGCACCAGGTCAAGCAGCGCGTGGCGGAGGAGATCGAGCACCTCCGCTACAACACGGCCATCGCCGCGTTGATGGAGCTGGTCAATGTCCTGCGCGACCAGAACTGCGCCGAGCGGACGTTGGTGACCGAGCTGGTGCAGATGACCGCACCGTTCGCCCCGCACTTCGCCGAAGAATGCTGGGAACGACTCGGCCACAAGCGCACCATCTTCGACTCGACCTGGCCCAGCTTCGATCCCGCGCTGACCATCGAGGACACCATCACCGTCGCGGTGCAGGTCAACGGGAAGACGCGCGGCAGCGTGGTGGTGCCGCGTGACTCGACCGAGGCGGTGGTGCGCACCGCGGCGGAGGCCGATCCGGCCGTCGCGAAGTATCTGGCGGGCGAGATCAAGAAGGTGATCTGGGTGCCGGGGCGAATGCTGTCGTTCGTGGTCGTCAGCTGATTTCGTTCGACGATTTCCTCACGGTCGACATTCGCGTCGGCCGTGTCCTCACCGCAGCGCCGAACCCCAAGGCGCTGAAGCCGGCCTACATCCTGACCATCGACTTCGGCGCCGAGGTGGGCATCAAGACCTCGAGCGCCCAGCTGACCGTGCACTACACGCCGGAGCAATTGGGTGGGCGGCTGATTGTTGCAGTCGTGAACTTCGCGCCGAAGCGCGTGGCCGGCATCAAGAGCGAGGTCCTGGTGCTGGGGGTACCGGATGCCGAGGGGGCGGTCGTCTTGCTCGAACCGACGACGGGCGTGCCGCTCGGAGGCCGCCTGTTCTGAGGCGCACCGTCGGGGGCACCCCGGCCCTTACCGGTCCCTGATCTCCCCGGATGTGTCCCCCTCCCAATTCCCCGACGTCCCCCCAACATTCCTGCACATCCATTCCTTCGGTCTCGCTGCCATATCAGGAGCACACCATGTCCCGTTCTCACCTCTCCCTGCTCGCCACCCTCGGCGTCTTGGCGGTTGCCGCCTGCGGCGAGGATACCCCCACCGCCGCCCCGCCCGTCTGTGCCGTCAGCAACGTCGCCATCACCTCGGCACCGGCAACCGTCACCGTCGGCAATCTTGGCGTGCTGGAGGTCCAAGTCACGGCGACCAATTGCGCCACTGCCCCGGTGGTGACCTGGACCAGCTCCAACGACGCCCTCGCGATCGTCAGTCCGAGCGGTGTGGTCACCGGCGTCACGGCCGGCAATGTCACGATCACGGCGACCGCTGGCGGCAAGTCGTCAAGCACTCCGATGCAGATTGTGGCTGGCGGCGGCGGGGGGCCGATTCAATAGATCGTCGCGCGCTGCCCCTCGCCGCTGTGCGCCCAACCCACTCCCTGACGGAGGCCTCCGGGGCCCGCCGACAGGGTGTCTGGTGTGGGCGCGGCCAGCATGGCGGCATCAAGGGCGAAGTGCTGGTCCTGGGTGTTCCGGATCGCGACGGCGACGTCGTGCTGCTCCGACGGACGCATGAGGTTCCGCTCAGCGGGAGGACGTTTTGACCATGACCAGTGGCTGGCCAACGCGGATCGCCCCGCAGTGATCGGTCGTTTCCGGCTCGGCCATCGACAGGTCCTTCGCGCCCGACGCCTCTTCTACGCCCCCGGTCGCATGGCTGGTGGGGCGTGGGGCCAGTTCGTCAAATGGTTCAACGAGCGCGATCTCTCCGAAAACACCGTCTTGGTGGGCTTTGCCGTCCTTGTCGGCATCGCCGGGGCACTCGGCGTCGTCGGATTCTACAAACTGATCGACCTCTTCTACGCGCTCTTCTTCCGGTGGCCAGCCACCTGGATGCCTGCCTTCGGGCCGTGGATCACCCGGCCACTCATCGCGGCGGTCGCGATGGTGACCGCGTGGTGGATCATGCATCGCTTCGCGCCTGGCGAAGAAGGGTTGACGGTTCCAGACGTGCAGCGACGGCTGGTCCGATCGGGAGGGGAGATCCCGGCGTCGCCCGCCATGGCCCGCACGGCGGCGGCCGCAGCCACGCTGGCCGGCGGTGCCTCGGCCGGTTCCGAAGGACCGGTCGCCGTGCTCGGTGCAGCGGCCGGCTCACTGCTCGCCCGGGTCTTTCGCTTCGGCCCAGAACGGAAGACCCTCCTGGTCGCGGCCGGTGCGGCGGCCGCCATCAGCGCCGCCTTCAATGCGCCACTCGCCGGCGCCTTCTTCGCGCTCGAAGAGCTCCTGGGCGGCCTCAGCATCGCGGCATTTCCAGTGGTCGTCGTGGCCAGTGTCGTCGCCGCGGTCATTTCGCGCGCCGTCTTCGGCAATCACCCCGCCTTCCCGATCCCAGCCGAATACGGCTACAACCACCTCTGGGAAGTCGCGCTCGCCTACCCGCTCCTCGGCATCGTGGTCGGCATCGTCGCCGCATGGTTTATCCGGATCCACTTCGGGCTGGGACGCTCGCGCGTCACCGCCCCACGCGCGGCGATGGGTGGCCTCCTCGTGGGATTGATGGTCGCTGGCTCGGGCGGGCTATTGGTTGGCACAGGCCACTTGGCCATCCCGCTCGATGTCTTCGGCACGATGGCGTGGTGGGCGATTGCCTTGCTCGCACTCGGCAAAATCGTCTCCACCTCGCTGACCCTCGGTTGGGGCGGTTCGGGTGGCGTCTTCACGCCATCCCTGTACGTCGGCGCGGCGACGGGAGGGGCACTGGGCGCCGGCCTGCTCCGCCTTTTTCCGGGAGCGGCCATCCAACCGGCGGCCTATGGCGTGGTCGGGATGGGGGCGATGGTCGCTGCCGCAACCGGAGCCCCCATCACCGCGATCCTTCTCGTCTTCGAGATGACCGACGACTACGCCCTCATGCTACCGCTCATGCTCGCCACGGCCGTCGCCATGGTGGTGGCGCGGCGACTGCAGCCGGACAATCTCTATAGTGGCTGGCTGATCCGGCGCGGCATCCACCTCGAGCACGGCGTGGATCGGGACCGGCTCAGTGGGCTGACCGTCGCCGATGCGATCGACCGGCGATCGATCGTCGTGCACGGCGACGAGGCGGTGGCCGCGCTGATCGGCCGCTTCGCCTTTGCAGAACAGACCGTCTATCCCGTGGTCGACGGCGACAATGCCTTGCTCGGCGTGCTGACCTCGCGCGACCTCGGCGCGTTGGTGCGCGACGACGCGACGGTCGCGGACACACTGTGCGCCCGCGACCTCGCCGCCCCGACGGAGGCGTTGACCCTCGATGTTCCGCTGCTCGACGTCATCCGTCGACTCGGGGCACTCGGTGTCGCCGCGCTCCCCGTCGTGGACGGAGAGAACGGCCATGTCCTCGGCACCGTTGGCCGCGCCGCCATCGTGGCGCACTATGGCCAGCTGATCACCCGCTGATCGCGTCGCCCCGAATCAGGGCGTCCCCTCGACCCGCTTCTTCAATAGCTCCAACTCCCCCTGGGTCCCCATCCGCATCGCGCCGAGCATGATTTTGCTGGCACCGGACAGCACCGACGATCCCGCCTTGCTGCTGTCGCGCACGGTGGTGGAGAGGGAGTCGAGCATCGGCGAGGCAAAGGTGGTGACGACGGTGGTGGAGTCTCCCACGACCGCAAGGGAATCGCGCCGAACGAGGATGACCTTCTGCACACCGGCAGAGTCGGAGACCATCTCCATCACGAGCAACGTCGGCGCATGCACTTCGCGAACGATCCAGTCGCCATTGAACGAGGTGCTGACGTTGGGGAGACTGTCCGCCTTGGCCGCGCCACGGGTCCGCAGCGTGTCGCCGACCGCGAGCATCCCCTTCCCGAAGGGGCCCTCGATCTTCGAGTCGGTCATCCAGAGCACCATCGAGTCGGCCGTCGCGAGCGCGGCGAAGATCCGCTCCGGCGTCCCGGCCATCGTGACGGTCGCGCTGCCGCCGCCGCCGGTCAGCTGCTTGTAGCCGTAGAAGCAGGTGCCGGCCACCACGACCACGATCACCGCCAGAATGCCCAAAATCCATTTGATCATCAGGTCGTCTCCCCAGCCGTCGTCTCCGCCACGCGTGCGCCGAAGAGTTGGTCCAGCATCAGGATCGCGGAGGGATTCCCTGCGGCCATCTTCAACTGGTCGATCGCCGTCATGGCGTTCTTCTCCTCCTCGACCTGCTCATTGATGAACCACTGCAGCATCACCTGGGCCGGATAGTCGTTCTCGGCGACGGCAAGCGCATACAAGGCATTGATCGACCGAGTCACCACCTGCTCGTGATGAAGGGCCGACTGGAACACTGCCAGCGGACTGGCGAACTCGTGATCGGGCGCCGCGATCGTCTGCAGCACCACCTGACCACCACGATCGCCCATATGGTCATAGATCTTCATCGCGTGGACCCGCTCCTCCTCCGACTGCACCCGCATCCAGCTCGACATCCCGGGCAGTGAGTTGGCATCGAAGTAGGCGGCCATCGCCAGATAGGAATAGGACGACGCCAGCTCGAGGTTGATCTGGGCGTTGAGGGCGTCTTGCAGCTTCGGGGACACCATGGGGCGGGACTCCGGTGGAGGGTTGGCCCAATTTAACGGCGAACGGCGAACAGCGAACGGCGAACAGCGATTGGCGATCGGCGGGTCGAGAACATAAGGGGCCAGCTGTTCGCCGTTCGCCGTTCGCTGGGCTGCGACGCTCCCACCCCTCCCCGCATCTATACTGCTGCCATGACACGAGCCCTGACGATGGATGCGATGACCCTTCCGAACGCCGAATCGGTGATCGCCAAAGCGAAGCAAGGCGACCCGGTCGCCCTGGAGACCCTCTATCGGGCCTACAGCACGCCGGCCTACAATCTGGCTCGGCGGATCTGCCGCACGACGGAAGATGCCGAGGATGTGCTGCAGGAGACCTTCTTCGAGGTGTGTCGTAGTATTCGCAACTACCGCGGAGATGGCTCGATTTGGGGCTGGATTCGCACCGTCACCTCCTCCAAGGCGCTGATGCGCCTTCGGCGGAACAAGTACCGCGTCACCGACGACCTCCACGACGACCTCGCCCCGTCTCGGGGCGCCTCGGTGGCCCTCAAGATGGACCTGGAGGCCGCTCTGGAGCGGTTGAGCGATACGGCGCGCGCCGTCGTCTGGCTGCACGATGTCGAGGGGTTCACCCATGAGGAGATCGCCGTCCAGATGGGGAAGACGGCGTCCTTCTCGAAGTCTCAGCTGGCCCGGGCGCATCAGCGCCTGCGGGGCTGGCTGGGCGAGGAGTCCCTGGCATGACCACCCACCTGTCGATGGAACAGCTCCTCGCCGTCCGTGACGGCGACCGGAGTGAGCCCGCCCTGGCGGCCGCCTCCGAGCACCTCACCGAATGCGCCGCCTGTCAGGCGGAATTGCATCGCCTGCACCAGCGCACTGCGCGGCTCCGCGCCCTCGCGACCATGACGCCAGGCCGCGACCAGTTCCCTGCGGTGAAGGCCCGACTCCACTGGGAGCAGTCGCACACCCGCCAGCGACGCCTGGCAACCATTGGCCTCACGGTCGCCGCCTGCTTCGTGATCGCGGTGGTCGGTCGGCACCTGATGGCGCCGCCAACCCTCGATGCCGAGCAGCAGCTGCAGACGGCGATGAGCAACTCGCAGCTGCTCGAACAACGACTGCGCGACTGGAAGCCCGACTCGCGCGTCCTTGATGGTGTCACGGCGGAAGTCGTGATGCAGCTGGAAGACCGAATCGCCGCGCTCGATGCCGAGCTGGCGCGGGCGGGCTCGGTCAAGGAAGCGGAACGACTGGAACGAGAAGTGGCGCTCTGGCAGCAGCGCGTCGGCCTGATGAATGCCTTGGTGGAAGTGCACGTCACCAAGGCCAGCAACGTGGACCTCTGAGCGGTCCCACCCAATGACGGAGCAGCAACCATGCGGCACCTGACCCACTCCCTGCTGTTCGTCCTGCTCGCCGCGGCCCCCGCCGCCGCCCAGGACACCACAGTGATGATCCAGAACAAGGACTGCACCGTCACGGTCGACGGGAAGCGACTCCCCGCAGCCAATGAGAAGAAGGCCTGCGAACGGATGCGGACCGCCTCGACGCAGATCCAGGCGCAGACGGTCCGACTGCAGCGTCAGGCCGAGCAGATGGCCGGCCAGATGCGGACCTTCGAGGAGTCCGGTCGTCTCGCCGAAGCGCGCGCCGGCGTGGCGGAACGTGCGATCGCCGGTCAGATGCGCGCCGTCGAATCGGCCCGCATGTCGGCCGAGGGTGCGGCCCGCATGAGCGAATTGCGCAATCTCACCAGCCGTGCCATGCTCGCGATCGCCGCCCGCCCCCGTCTCGGCATCACGATCGATACCCGCCCCCGCGACACCGACAAGTGGGGCGCCTACGTCAGCGCGGTCAGCCCCGGCGGCCCCGCCGACAAGGGTGGCGTCCGCTCGGGCGATGTCATCGCCAAGCTGGCGGGCAAGGCCGTGACCGGCTCGGGCGACGAGACGCCGGGCATCCGGTTGATCACGATGATCGGCGCCCTCGAGCCGAACAAGACCATCGAGCTGCAGCTCCGCCGCGGCAACGACAGCAAGACCGTCAAGGTGACGCCGTCGGATGAGGACTCGTTCTTCGCCGG
>JBBQJU010000017.1:0-19438 GCA_038326215.1 Gemmatimonadales bacterium
CCTGAGCAGGGAGCGTGGTCGAGAGAGCCGGCAGCAGGAGCAGGGCGGCGAGACGCATTGATGGTCCGGAATGGGGATGCTGGAATGTACGGCGAACCACAAGACGTTGCCCCGCCCCCGCAGGGCGGCGGGGCCTCCGAACCAGATACACTCGGTACCCCAAAGTCCCCGCCCCCGCAGGGCGGCGGGGCCTCCGGGCCAGCTACACTCGGTACCCACCCCCACCCCCGCCCCCGCTCCCACCTCCCCCCACGAGTCTTAGATTCGCCGCATGCATTGCGATGTCCTCGTTCTGGGTGGCGGTCACGCCGGCACCGAAGCGGCTGCCTTGGCGGCGCGCTCCGGCGCGCGGGTGATCCTGCTCACGCAGCGGCTCGACACGATCGGCCAGATGTCGTGCAACCCGGCGATCGGCGGGATCGCGAAGGGGACGGTGGCGCGTGAAGTTGATGCCCTCGGCGGCATCATGGGACGCGCGACCGACCGCGCGATGATTCAGTTCCGGATGTTGAACCGCAGCAAGGGCCCGGCGGTGGCGAGCCCACGTGCGCAGTGTGACCGCGCGCTCTATCGTCGCGCGGTGCGCGATCTGCTCGAGGCGCTGCCGGTGACACACCCGGTGCATCTGGTGGAAGGGACCGCAGCGCGCTTCCTGATCGAAGGAGCTGCCGTGGTCGGTGTGCTGACCGATCGCGGCGATGCGGTGCGCGCGCGCGCGGTGGTGATCACCACCGGGACCTTCCTGCGTGGGCGGATTCATGTGGGGACGTCGCACACGATTCCCGCCGGCCGCGCCGGCGAGCCGCCATCGGTCGAACTCTCGGAACACCTTGCGGAGCTTGGCTTTGCGGTCGAACGCTTCAAGACCGGGACGCCACCGCGGATCGATGGTCGCACCATCGATACCTCCATGATGGAGCGCCAGGATTCGGACTCGGCGCCCTACTGGTTCTCCTCGCATCTGCGCGCGCCGCATCCGGAGCAACGTCCCTGCTGGCTGACGTGGGCCGGCGATCCCGTGAAGGCACTGATCACGCGACACATCGCTGACTCCGCACTCTATGGCGGCGCGATCTCGGGGCGCGGACCGCGGTACTGTCCGAGCGTCGAGGACAAGGTGGTGAAGTTCCCGGATGCGGTGCGCCATCAGGTCTTCCTCGAACCGGAAGGACTCGATACTGATGAGCTGTACGCCGGTGGCCTCTCGACGTCTCTGCCGCCGGACGTTCAACTGCGGATGTTGCGCCTGATTCCCGGGATGGCGGCGGTGGAGATGACGCGCGCCGGCTACGCGATCGAGTACGACTATCTCCCGCCGACCCAACTCGACCGGCATCTTGCCGTGAAGGGGATCACCGGCCTCTACACCGCCGGACAGATCAACGGGACGACGGGCTACGAGGAGGCCGCAGGGCAGGGCGCTGTCGCGGGGATGAATGCCGCGGCCTGGGCGCTCGATCTGGCGCCGGTCGTGATCGGTCGACACGAGGGGTACTGCGGCGTTCTGGTCGATGACCTCGTCTCGAGGGGCGTCGATGAACCGTATCGGCTATTCACTTCTCGCGCTGAACATCGCCTTATGTTGCGACAGGACAACGCTTTACGTCGCATGTTACCGATTGCTACAGCCCGGAATCTCTGGTCGGACGGAGAGCGAGCCGCCGCCGAGGCGAGGTTGGAGCGAGAGGAGGCGATCGGTCGGCTGGCGGTGGAGACGGCGGTGTCCCCGGCGCAGGCCAACGGTATCCTGTCGGAGAGCGGGAGTAACGGGATCAGTGAACCGGTCCGGATCGTGGAGTTGGTGAAGCGCCCCGGGGTGTCGCTGGTCGCGCTGCTGGCGGCGGCCGGTGTGGCGGTGAGCGCGGAGGACGGCGAATGGTCGGCCATCGAACTTCGATATGGCGGTTATCTGGCCCGGGAGCGGGTGGTCGCCGAGAAGTTGGTGCGTCTGGAATCGACGCCGCTGCCACCTGACCTGCCGTGGCATCAGATGGAACGGCTCTCCTGGGAGGCTCGTGAGAAGTTGGCGCGTGTGCAGCCGACGACCTTGGCGCAGGCTGGGCGGGTTCCGGGGGTCTCCCCTGCCGATTTGCAGCATCTGCTGGTCGAAGTGCTACGTCGGGAGCGCGTGAAGTAGTTGTTTCACGTGAAACACTCGGGGCCTGCCCCGCCCCCGCAGGGCGGCGGGGCCTCCCGACCCGATACACCCGGGACTCGCCCCGCCCCCGCAGGGCGGCGGGGCCTCCCGACCAGATACACTCGGTACCTCAACAGCCCCCGCCCCCGCAGGGCGGCGGGGCCTCCCGACCAGATACACTCGGTACCTCAACAGTCCCCGCCCCCGCAGGGCGGCGGGGCCTCCCGACCAGATACACTCGGTACCTCAACAGCCCCCACCCCCGCAGGGCGGCGGGGCAGGTCCCCACTGTTTCACGTGAAACTCCCCCTCCCGCTATCCGTCCCGACCAAGACCTCATATCTTTAGTGGTTAGCTCCTCTGACCGGACTTCCCATGGCCCGTACCATCGCGATCGCCAACCAGAAGGGTGGCGTCGGCAAGACCACCACCGCCGTCAACCTCGCCGCCTCCCTGGCGATCGCGGAACGGAAGACCCTGCTCATCGACGCCGACCCGCAAGGGAACGCGACTTCTGGGGTGGGTATCGAGCGGGATGGCTTGACAAAATCGCTGTATGATGTTATGATTGAAGGAGTTACGATACGAGACGCTGTTAGGCAAGACGCCCAACTCCCCTTCCTTCACGTCCTGCCTGCGACCCAAGACTTGGTCGGCGCCGAACTTGAGCTCATCGGCAAGCCAGACCGTGAGACCATCCTCCGGGGGGTGATCGACGCGGTCCAGGACGACTATGAGTACATCCTCATCGATTGCCCGCCGTCGCTCGGTTTGGTGACGCTGAACGTCCTGACCGCTGCGGACGCCGTCATCATTCCGATCCAATGCGAATACTACGCATTGGAGGGTATCTCGCAGCTGCTCAACACGATACGCGTCGTCCAGCAGAACTTTAACCCCGATCTACAGATCGAGGGTGTCCTGCTGACGATGTACGACAACCGCCTCAATCTCTCGCGGCAGGTCGTCGCCGAGGCGAAGGAGTATTTCGGCGCGAAGGTCTTCCGGACGGTGATTCCGCGGAATGTGCGCCTTGCCGAGGCGCCGTCGTTCGGCAAGCCGATCTTGCTCTATGACGTGCAGTCGGTCGGCGCGAAGAGTTATCTCGCGGTCGCGCAGGAATTGATGAAGCGCACCGTCGGTCTCACCGCGGGACGCGGCAGCGGCGGTGCGGCGTGAGCGAGTCGAAGCGATTGGGCCGCGGCCTCGAATCATTGCTCGGGCCGATCTCGCGCGAGCAGGCGGAGGCCACGGGGGCGTTGCGCGAGATCGCGGTCGGCGCGATTTCGGCGAATCCCTACCAGCCGCGCCGCACCTTCGATGAAGATGCCCTCGCGGAACTCACCTCGTCGATCGAAGCGTCCGGCTTGTTGCAGCCGATCGTCGTACGTCCGGTTGGCAATCGCTACGAGCTGATCGCTGGGGAGCGTCGCTGGCGCGCCGTGCAGCGATTGGGCTGGGCCAAAGTCTCCGCCGTGGTGCGCGACTTCGACGATCGTACCGCGTTGACCCTCGCGCTTATCGAAAACCTGCAGCGCGATGATCTCTCCGCCCTCGATGAGGCCGCGGGCTACCAACGCCTGATGGCCGAGTTCGCCATTCCTCAGGCCGAGGTCGCGCGGCTGGTGGGCAAGGATCGTTCGACGATCGCGAACACGCTCCGTCTGCTCAAGTTGCCCGCCGACGTGCAGGAACTGCTCGCCGGCAAGCATCTCGCCGAGGGGCACGCACGTGCGCTGCTCGCGATCGAGGATCAGCGCGAGATCTCGCGCCTCGCGCAGGAAGCCGTGGAGAAGGGATGGTCGGTCCGCGAAGTCGAGGCGGTCGTGCGCGGCGAGGCGCCGGAGAAGGCGCGCGGCAAGATGATGAAGAAGCCGGTGCCCCCGAAGTCGTCCTCCGCCGAAGCGCGCCGTATCGAGGATGCGCTGCGCAAGCGCCTCGGCACCGATGTTCGACTCACCGCCAAGCGGCGCGGACGTGGGCTGCTCGCCATCTCCTACTATTCCAACGATGACCTCGCGCGCCTGCTCGAATTGATCCTCGGGGCGCCGTTCGAAGGATGAGATGAACTACCCGCCATACCACGGGGTAGCACCAACGTCCTGATGCAACTTCGACCGCCGACCCACACCCAGGTTCTGGCATGCGCCGTCTTCTCCTCGTGGTACTCCTCCTCGTTGGCGCGTGTACACCGAATCCGTCGGCGACGGACGGGACCTTTCGCGTCGCATTGATTACGCCCGGCTCGATCGCCGATGCAGCGTGGAATGCCGGCGCGTTCGCGGGGCTCGGCCAGATCAAGGATTCGTTGGGTGCGACCATCTCACACATCGAGGCGCGTACACCCGCCGATCAGGAAGAGGCACTCCGTTCGTACGCCGCCGCGGGCTACACCATGGTCTATGGCCACGGCTACGAATTCCAGGCACCGGCCGAGCGCGTCGCGAAAGACTTTCCCAACACCGTCTTCGTCATCACGTCGGGGCAGCAGGTCAGCGGCCAGGTGGTACCGCTGGTCTTCCGCATTCATGAGGCGACCTACCTCGCGGGGATGGTCGCGGGGTCGCTGACCAAGAGTGGCAAGATCGGTTTCGTCGGCGGCATGGAGTTGCCGCCGATCACGCTCGGCTACAACGGCTGGGTGCAGGGCGCGCAGGCGACGCATCCGGGCGTCGAGACGAGACTCACCTACCTCGGCAATTTCGATGATGCGGCCGCCGGCAAGGAAGCGGCACTCGCGATGATCCGCCTCGGCGTCGATCAACTCCACCACAACGCCGATGCCGCAGCGATTGGCCTCTTCGGCGCCGCGAAGGAATCGCCCGGCGTCTACGTCTATGGGGCCAACGCCGACCAGAGCGCGCTCGCGCCGGAGCGGGTCATCGGCTCGGCGGTGCTCGATCTCCCGCGCGCCCTGCTCCTGGTGGCGCGCGAAGTGAAGGAGCAGCGCTTCACGCCGCGGGTGGAATCATTCGGGTTGGAGAGCGGCGTGATCAGCTTTGCGACGAACCCGGCCCTCACGAAGCTGTGGCCCGCGGGACTCGCCGAGCGGGTGCAGGCGGCGCGCGACTCGATCATCGCCGGGACACTCGTCGTCGCCGGAGTGAAAGCACCGTGAGAACGGCCGGGCTGAGCGAACTGGTCGAGTTCCTCGATGGCTACCTTCGCATCGCCGACGTGCCCGACGAGTCGGGTGCGGTCAACGGACTTCAGGTAGCGAATGACGGCGAGGTCACCTCGATTGTGGCCGCGGTCGACGCCACCCAGCGCACCATCGACCGGGTGGTGGCCGAATGTCCGCGGGGAACGATGTTGCTGGTGCACCATGGCCTCTTCTGGGATGGCAATCGCCCGGTCACCGGCAGGCGGTACCGGCGGCTCAAGGCACTGCTCGATCACGACGTCGCGGTCTACAGCGCGCACATCCCGCTCGATGCCCATCCCGAGATCGGCAACAACGCCGTTCTCGCCAAGCTGCTCGGTATCCTCGACCCGGTCCCCTTTGACCACTACAAGGGGATGCCGTTCGGCGCCTCCGGTCATCTGATCTCGTCACGCGAGGCGCTGGTCGCTCGGCTCATCGAGCTACTGGGCGACCAGGTCCACCTGATCCCAGGCGGTCCCGAAACCACCACCCGCGTCGGCATCATCACCGGTGGCGCAGGTGGCAGGATCGAGCAGGCCGCGGCTGCCGGACTCGACACATACATCACCGGCGAAGGGGCGCACCACACCACCTTCGACGCACTGGAATACGGCGTCAACGTCCTCTATGCCGGCCACTACGCCACCGAGACGGTCGGCGTGAAGGCCCTCGGCCAACTGCTCGCCGAACGATTCGGCGTGGCGTGGGCGTTTCACGATCATCCGACGGGACTATGACAGCGAACGGCGAACCGCGAACCGCGAGCGGAGAAGCGCTCGGGCCGCGGTTCGCTGATCGCTGATCGCCATTCGCTGTCATCCATGCTCACCCTCACGCACATCTCCAAGTCGTTCGGCCCACTCCTCGCCCTCGACGACGTCTCCTTTGACGTGGCCGCTGGCGAGGTGCATGCGCTGCTTGGCGAGAACGGTGCGGGGAAGAGCACGCTGATCAAGATCGCGGCGGGTCTGTTGGCGCCCGACGCTGGCATTGTCGCCATTGGGGTCGGGGCGCAGCATCCTGCGCCCATATCTCCCCCCGCGCAGCATGCTGCGCCCTCTCCCCCTAGCGTCGGGATCGTCGCCCAACACTTCTCCTCCATCCCTGCCTTCACCGTCGCCGAGAACATCGCGCTGGCAGCGGGCTGGCGGGAGACGGGGCGCGTAGCGGAGCAGCGAGCTGCGGCGGTGATCGCACGATTGGGATTGCCACTTGATGCCACGGCGGTGGTGGAAACCCTCTCGGTGCAGTTGCGGCAGCGGCTGGAGATCGTCAAGGCACTGGCGGGCGATGCGCGCGTGCTGCTGCTGGATGAGCCCAGCGCAGTGCTCGCGCCACGCGAAGTGACGGAGCTGCTGGTGTTGGTGCGCGACTTTGCGGCGAAGGGTGGGGCGGTGGTACTGATCACCCACAAACTTGACGAGGTCTTCGCCGCGGCAGATCGGGTGACGGTGCTGCGCCGTGGGAAGGTGACCTTCACGGGTCCGGCGGCCGCTGAAACCCCGGCATCGCTGTCCCGCGCGATGATCGGCGGCGATATGCCGCGCATCGAGCGTCCGGTCCGTGTGGTGGGCGATGTGGTCGTCCGTGCCGAGCGGTTGGTGGTGGAGCGGGCGCCGCTCGATTTCGTGATCCGTGCGGGCGAGATCATCGGCGTCGCCGCAATCGAGGGGAATGGCCAGCGCGCATTGCTTCGCGCCATCGCTGGTCTCGACGAGGCTGCGCCGATCAGTGGTCTGCTTGAGGTCACGGGACCGGTCGCGTTCGTGCCCGAGGATCGGACCACCGAAGGAATCATCCCGACGATGACCCTGACCGAGAATATCCTCCTGGGCGATCGTACTGCGCCGTGGTGGCTCGACTGGCCGTCGCTGAGGCGGCGGACGACTGCGCTCCTCGAATCGTTCGACGTGCGTGGCGGCGCCGCCGATACACCCGCTGCCGCGCTCAGCGGGGGGAACCAGCAGAAGTTGATCTTCGCCCGCGTCCTTGAGCGCACGCCCCGCGTCCTGGTGGTCGAAGACCCGACGCGTGGTCTCGACGTGCAGGCAACGGCAGCGATTCACGCACGGCTGCGCGCCGTGGCCGCGGGCGGGGCGGCGGTCATTGTCCATTCATCGGACCTCGATGAAGTCCTTGAGCTGGCCGATCGACTCTTCGTCATGGCCAGCGGCCACCTAACCGAGTTACCGATCGATACCCCGCGCGACGCGGTGGGCGATGTGATGCTTGGTGTGGAACCCTCCGCATGAGCCGCCACCCCTCTGCGCCTCTGCGTGAGCTTGTTGTCACCGCAGCGGCATTCACCCTGGGGCTTCTCTTCCTCGCCCTCTTCCTCCTCATCGCCGGTTTCGACGTGCCGCTCGCGCTCGGTGCGCTCTGGCGCGGTGCCTTCGGCTCGTGGTATGCGATCACCTCCGCGACGCTGGTGCGCGCCACACCGCTGATTCTGCTCGGGCTCGCCTTCACCCTCGGCAGCCGGGGCGGCGCGCTCAATATCGGCATGGAGGGGCAGTTCGCCCTCGGCGCGATGGCGGCGGCTTGGGCGGGGACGCATGTTGGCGGGCTCCCGATGGTGGTGGCATTGCCGATCGTCCTGGCGAGCGGGATGATCGGCGGGATTGCCTGGATGGCGCTGCCGGTACTGCTCAAGCTCCGCTTCGGAGTGACCGAGGTGATCTCCACGCTGCTGCTGAACTTCGTCGCTGAGGCAGCGGTCAGTTGGGCGG
This sequence comes from Gemmatimonadales bacterium, assembly GCA_038326215.1. Classification (GTDB taxonomy): domain Bacteria; phylum Gemmatimonadota; class Gemmatimonadetes; order Gemmatimonadales; family GWC2-71-9; genus Palsa-1233. Next base: position 8,012 of record JBBQJU010000017.1, read on the forward strand.
TGAGCGGGCCGATGCAGGAGCCAACCCATGTCTATCCGCAGAGCGCGGCGATCGCGGCCTCTGCGCAGCTGCCGAAGCTGCTCCCCGGGGCGCGGCTCCATCTGGGGCTGGTCCTGGCGGTGTTGGTGGCGGTCGGGTTGATGGTGTTGTTGCGTAAGACGCGTTGGGGCTTCGCGTTGCGTGCCGTCGGGGCGGGGCCACGGGCCGCCGAGGTGAGCGGCGGGATACGGAGCGGCCGGCTATTGGCAGTGGCGCTGCTGGCAAGTGGCGCGCTGGCGGGCCTTGGTGGTGCGGTCGAGGTGAGCGGCGTATCCTATGCGCTCTACCTTAATCTCTCCCCCGGCTACGGCTTCACGGCGATTGCGGTAGCGCTGCTCGGTCGACTGCAGCCGATGGGTGTGGTGATCGCCGGCGTGCTCTTCGGGGCGCTCGAGGCGGGCGCGGGGGCGATGCAGCGCGACGCCGGGATCCCGGCCGTGGCAGTGCAGGTGGTACAGGCGGTGGTGATCGTGACGATGCTGGTAGCCAAGCGAACAGCGACCGGCGAACGGCGATGAGCGACGGACACCTCAACGGGATGGGCGCATGGTGATGCGGTCTGCGAAGGCAAGGGCGCAGCATGCTGGGCCCTTACTGCTGCTCTTGCTCGCGGCGTGCGCGGGGGCGGGCTCGCGCGGCGGGGCCGGCGTGACACCGCCGAACATCGTGATCGTGCTGGCCGACGACCTCGGCATCGGTGAGCTCGGTGCCTGGGGGCAGCAAGACATCGCCACACCGAACCTTGACCAATTGGCGCGCGACGGGATGCGCTTCACCGAGTTCCGCTCGAGCGCCGGCGTCTGCGGGCCCGCGCGCTGCTCGCTGATGACTGGGCATCACAACGGTACCTGTCGGCTCGACGACAACGACAACGACTATCTCCGTCCGGAAGATGTGACGCTAGCCGAGCGGTTGCGGAGCGCCGGCTATGCGACGGGACTCTTCGGGAAGTGGGGCCTCTCGTGGGACGCACGCCCCGAGTCGTGGCCGCAGGCGCAGGGGTTCGATGTCTTCTTCGGCTATCGCGACCAGGTACACGCGCACAATTTCTATCCCGAGTACCTGATCGATGGCACGGACTCCCTGCGCACCGGCAACGTGGTGCCGAAGCCGACCACGATGGGAGCCGGTCAGGCGACGGTGAAGCGTGCCTACGCCCCCGACCTGATGCGTGATCGCGCGTTCGCCTTTGTGCGAGCCAATGCCAAGCGCCGCTTCTTCATGTACTGGGCCACGAATCTCCCGCACATCCACAACGAGATCGCCCGCACCTCACCGGATGGGGGCTACGAGACGCCGACCCTTGGGACCTACGCCGACAAGCCATGGCCGCTCCCCAAGAAGAGCTACGCCGCACAGGTGCACCGGCTCGATCAGGATGTCGGCGCGATCCGCGCGCTGCTCGACTCGCTCGGCATCACCAAGCAGACGCTGATCGTCTTCCTCTCCGACAACGGTGCGACCTTTCTGAAGGGCGCCAACGACGGGCAGAACGACATCATCGGGCGATGGTTCAACGGCACGATGGGCTATCGCGGCTTCAAGGGTGATCTGTACGACGGTGGGCTCCGCGTCCCCGGGATCGTGACCTGGCCGGGCGTGGTGAAGCCGGGAGGCAGCTATGCCGGCCGGGTCGACTTTACCGATCTGCACGCCACGCTGACGCAGATCGCGGGGATGCCGGCGCCGAGCGATATCGATGGTCGTTCCTTCGCCCCGATCATCACCGGGCGCGGGGGATTTGCGCTGCGCCCGTATCAGGTCTGGTATTCCCCCGACCGGAATCAGTCGGCGGTGCTGCGCGGCGACTGGAAGGCCGTCTGGATGCGCGACACCATGCGCGTCTTCAATCTCGCACGCGATCCGGGCGAGCAACGCGACCTTCGAGCAGCGGAGCCAATGATCAGCGCGCAACTCGATTCGCTCCGAAAGTTCGAGGATCGTCGGCTAACGCATCCGGTGAAGCCGAAGTGATCGAACTCGCGCTCATCAGCGGTTTTGCGGCGGCGACGGTTCGTGTCGCCACACCGCTGGCGCTGGCCGCGCTCGGCGAGACGGTGAGTGAACGTGGTGGCATACTCAACCTCGGCATCGAGGGTGCCATGCTCGCTGGCGCGCTCGGCGCCGCGGTGGGCGCGGTGTCGTTCGGTGTGGCCGGCGGCGTCGCAGCCGGGGTGCTCGCCGGAGTGGCGACGTCGGCGATCGTCGCGGCTGTCGCTATCGGTGCGCGTGCCGATCAGATCATCACCGGCACCGCCGTCACCCTCGGGATGACCGGGCTCACCGGGTTGATCGCGCGGCTCGCTTTCGGCAATGCCGGCGCCGGACTCACGGTGCCGACGATGGCGGCCGTGCCGATCCCCGGGCTCAGTACGATCCCGCTCATCGGTCCCGCCTTCTTCGCACAGTCGCTCTTGAGCTACGCGGTCTACCTGCTGGTGCCGGCGGTGGCGTGGCTCCTCTTTCGCACACGCTTTGGCCTGGAACTGCGCGCGGCGGGAGAATCACCGAGTGCCGCGCGGGCGATGGGTGTGCGCGTCAGCCGAGTACGCACCATTGGTACCCTGATCGGCGGTGCGTTCGCCGGACTCGCCGGCGCATCGCTGGTGCTGGCACAGGTCGGCACCTTTTCCGAAAAGATGACGGCAGGGCGCGGTTTCATCGCGATCGCCATTGTGGTGCTCGGTCGATGGCATCCGTTCGGCGCCGTGATGGCCGCACTCCTCTTCGGCGCGGCAACCGCCTTGCAGTTCACCTTTCAGGCGAGCGGCTCCACTTTGCCCTATCAGCTCTTCCTCGCGCTCCCCTACCTGCTGGCGCTGGTGGTACTGGCCATGGCGGTGGGCCGTCGAAAGGGGCCGGCGTCACTAGGGCGGTAAAGGGACCTCCCTCTGAAACCCCTGCGCCTCTGCGTGAAAACCCCTGCGCCTCTGAGTGAAACCCCTGCGCCCCTGCGTGAAATCCCTTACGTTTTATCAGTGCTCGTCCGCCATGCTTCCTGTGCGCCATCGAGGTTCTCATGCGTAGCCGCCACCTCCTGCTTCCCCTGATGGTCTTGGTCGCCTGCGGCGGCGACAAGCCCACGACCGGTGGTGCCGTCGAGGTGGCGGTCCGCGATTCTTCCGGCATCGCCATCAAGGAGTATCCGGCGTCGTCGTGGGAGGCCGCGAAGCGCTTCACCCTTTCCGCCACGCCGTTGATGTCGGTTGGCGGCGAAGAGGGCGACACCACCATCGATCTCTCGGCCGGCATCATGGGGGCGTCGTCAGCCTCCGTCGGTCGACTCCTGCCCGATGGGCGACTGGTCGTCGTCGCCGGTCAGCCACCGCAGATGATGGTCATTGACACCACGGGGAAGAAGAGCGGGACGATCGGGCGGGCGGGCGAGGGGCCTGGCGAGTATCGTCTCGTCACTCAGTTGCTGCAGCTTGGCAGTGACACGCTCCTGGCGTACGACATGATGCGTCGGAAGGGGGTGCTCTTCGGAGTCGATGGCACGTCGCGCGGCGAGCTCGACTTCCCGACGGTCGGTGCGCTGCCGATCGCGCCGACGATCCTCGGCGTGCTCAACGACGGCACCACGATTCATCGGGGGGATGCCTTCGATCCCCGGCCCCCGGCCGGCGGCGATCCCAATAGCTATCAGTTGCCGCTGCCGATTGTCGCGCTGATTGCCGGCGGGGCGCGCTATGATACGCTCTTCATGGTGCAAGGCATCGAGATGTATTCCTCGACCATGACGGCTGGCGGACAGACCGCGGCGATTCCGCGCCAGATCGGCTTCGGCAAGGTGCCACAGGTCGCGGTCGGGCCCGAGGCAATCTGGTTCTCGCCGTCGGACAAGTTCGAGATTCATCGCCGCAGCACGGGCGGTGCGCTGCTCGACGTGATCCGCCTGGACCTGCCGACGCGCGACGTCACCGATGCCGACCGGTCCGAGTTCAAGCGCATCTTGAGCGAAGCGCTCACCCGTCTCAAGTCGATGGCACCGCCGGCGATCATCGACGCCGAGATCAAGAAGTTGGACGAGACCAAGTTCGCGACACGCTTCCCGGCGGTGGGGCAGATGCAGGTCGACCCGACCGGGGCGCTGTGGGCCAACATTGGTGGCTCGCCGCTGGACAGTACCACGACGTGGGCCATCTTTGACGCGACGGGTTCGCTGCAAGGCCGAGTCACCCTGCCGAAGGGTGGACTCTTTGCCGTGGGCACTGATCGCCTGGTGGTACGCCGCGAAGATCCGGCGACCGGCCTCGTCCGCCTCGAGGTCTGGGGCTTCACCCGATAGCTGACGACTCGTACCCAAGGAGCAATCCGCGATGGCCAGCAATACTGAGGGAATTTCGTGGGGTGGGATCGGGGTGCGCTTCGTGCTCGCCCTGGTGCTGGTGTATGCGACGTGGAATCCGACCGGCACCTCATTCACCCACTGGGTCTTCCTGCCGCTCTTTGGCACGGGCGACACCGGGAGTGCGGGTGACCAGGCACCACTCAAGTTTCTCCTCGGGTTGGTGCTGGTGAGCGGGTGGGTCCTCTACCTGCAGGCGACGCGGCGCTCGCTCGGCGCGGCGGGTGCGCTCTTGGTCGGGGCGATCTGCGGTGGGGTGGTCTGGCTGCTCTCCTCGTGGAACGTCTTCACCATGCAGGGGCAGGCGATCGCTCACGTCGTGCTCGTGGTGCTGGCCATGATTCTGGCCATGGGGATGAGCTGGTCGCACCTGTCGCGCCGGATGACCGGCCAACTGGACACCGACTCCGTCGAGTAGGAGATGCCGACGGAGGCGTTTCAGGGGTGGATTGGTTCAGGATGAAACCGACCCACCTCGCTTTGCGTCGTGAATCCTGTTCCCCCTCAATTCGCCGGCTCGTTCGGCAAGGAGTTCCCGAATGCTGTACACCATTCTCATCGGCTTCCTCGCAGGTCTCGTGGCCAAGATGCTCTACCCGGGCAAGCAGGGCGGCGGGATCATCATCACGATCCTGCTCGGTATCGCTGGATCGTTTGTCGGCTCGTTTCTCTCCGGCCTCCTTGGGATGGGTGGCAACGTCGGCTTCGTCGGCTCGGTGATCGGCGCGATGATCGTGCTCTGGCTGTACAGCAAGTTCAACAAGTCCGCCTGACCTGAACCTTCGGAGCCAGTCAACAATGCTTGTGACCACGACTGATAGTGTTGCCGGCCATCCGACCGTCCGCGTTCTCGGCCTGGTGTCGGGCGAGGCGATTCTCGGCGCCAACATCTTCAAGGACCTCTTCGCCGGATTTCGCGACATTGTCGGCGGTCGCGCGGCCGGCTATGAAGAGGAGCTGCGCAAGGCGAAGGAGATCGCCATTCACGAGATGTGTGAATTTGCCGCGGAACTCGGTGGCAACGCGGTCGTCGGCGCCGACCTCGATTTCGAGAGCATCCAGATGGGCACGGGTGGTGGGATGCTGATGGTCTCGGCGTCGGGGACGGCGGTCGTGATCGAATAGGGACGATCGATGGTCGATGATCGATGCTCGGGTGACCAGCATCGATCATCGATCATCGGCGTCCCGACTCGCCAATGATGGATACGCTCCTCCCCATCGTGCTCGGCCTCGCACTCGCTGCGGCCTGCGGCTTTCGTGTCTTTGCCCCGTTGTTGATCGCCGGCACTGCTGCGCATACGGGCCACCTCACCCTTGCCACTGACTTCGCCTGGCTGAGCACCACGCCGGCCTTGGTCGCGCTTGGCACCGCTGCCGTGCTCGAGATCGGCGCCTATTTCGTCCCGTGGCTGGATCATGCACTCGATCTGCTCGCGACGCCGACGGCGGTGGTCGCAGGGATTCTCGCGTCCGTGGCCGTGATGATCGACCTCCCGCCGCCACTGCGTTGGGGGATTGGTGTCATCGGTGGTGGTGTGATCGCCGGGGTGGTGCAGGGCTCGACGGTGCTGCTCCGGACCAAGTCCACCGCACTCACAGGCGGACTCGGGAACCCGGTCGTCGCAGCTGGCGAGACCGCGGGGGCGATCGGCGTCGCGCTGCTGGCGATCCTCGTGCCGATGGTGGTGGTGGCTGCCGTGGTCGGCGTGGTGGGGTGGAGAATTTTCCGGCGCAGTTGACCGTCGGTCACTCCGCACGCCCTCCACTACATTGCTGCATCCCCTTTCCGGAGTTCTGCTGTGGCCCGTTTCGGCATGATCGGCGGTACCGTGCTGCTGGTGGTGGTCGCAATGCTGGCGTTCTTCACCGGCTGCACCAAGGTCGACCAGACCGACTACTGCATCGAGACGAGGTTCGGCAAGGTCGTCACGGATCACATGGCCACCGGCATGGCGATGACGGTGTTCAGTGAGGCGACCTGCTTCCCGCTGACCGACGTCAACTTCCCGTCGCATGGGAACACCGAGCAGATCGAGGCGCAGACGGCCGATCCGGTCACCGTCACGGGCGACGTCGGGGTGGTGTACGCCTATGACCCGGCGTCGGTGAATGGTGTCTTCATCGCCAAGCGCACGCCGGCCGCGGCCGAGATCGAGATCCTCAACGCCATCCGCGAAGGCTATCGCACGGCGCTCGCAGGGTGGACGGTCGCGGACATCTTCTCGAACCGCCGCTCTGAGCTCTCCGATTCCGTGCGTGCGCACATCCAGCGCAAGCTCGGGAACCTCGCGATGATCAAGCGCGCGTACGTCCGCGACATCAAGATTCCCAAGACGATTGAAGACGCGCGGATCGGCGCCGTGGCGCAGGCGCAGGTGCTCGACTCCACCCTGAAGCGCTTCGCGATCGACTCGGTGGCGGCCCGCGCCACTGTCATTCGCGCGCAAGCCGAAGCGGAGGCGACGCGACTGCGCGCAAGCGCCTACTCGACCAACCCGGCACTGGTCGAACTCGAGCGATCGAAGGCGCTCGCCGAAGGAATCGCCCGCGCCTGCTCGGGACCGCAGATCACCACCTGCGACATCGGGGGCACGGTGCTCGATGCCGCGCCGACCCGGCGGCCGTGAGCGAGCCGCCAGCGCGATCACCCCATCCCGACCCATGGGCGGTGGTCGAACACCACGCACGGGTCGCGGCCGCGCGCGGCACCGAGGCGGTGCTCTCGCCTGGCCAACGGCTCGCCCTCTATGCGACGACGGCCCCGGAGTTGATCGGGGCGCGTCGCATGGAGAACAGCGAGTTCGGGGTCTTCGGACGACTGGCGCGCACCGGGGAGTGGTGGACCGCACCGATTCCCGGCAGCGGCGACCGGCTCGCCTGGAATGAGCAGGGCGATGTGGTCGTCTCCAATCGCATGCATGCGGTCATCCGGCAGGCGGTGATTGGCGGCTTTGCGACCTTGCTGGCGTTCACCGTCCTCGGCCGTATCGGTGGTCCGCGGGCCATCATCCCTGCCCTGATGGTCGGGGCGGGCGCGGCAGTGATCGCCGCTCGGCTGGCCACGCGATGGACCATCCTCGGCGACGGCAACAACCATCCTCTCGCCGAACGAACGTTGCAACAATTCCTCCAGCGCTACGAGGACGCCGTCGCCCGGTAGCCATGCTCCGCTACCTCTGGGCGTCCCCGCTTTCCCTCGTCGGCATGCTGCTCGCTGCGGCGTGCCGAGCGCCCATGCGCCGCCGCGATCACACCCTCGAGGCCTGCGGCGGATTCCTCCCCCAGCTCCTCCCGCGCCTCGGCCTTGGCATGCGCCCCGCGGCCATGACCCTCGGCCACGTGATTCTGGCCGTCGACCAGGCAACCCTCAATCAGTGGCGTGCCCACGAACGGGTCCATGTGGCCCAGGCCGAACGCTGGGGGCCGCTCTTTCCACTGGCCTATGCCGCGGCCTCCGGTATGGCGTGGGCGCGGGGTGAGGATCCGTATTTAGAGAATCGGTTTGAGCGTGCCGCGCAACAATCAGAGACAAATAGTTAACAGGTAACGTTTTACATATTTGTTGGCAATTGGTGGCGCGCTCAATTACCTTCGTCCGCCTGATGCCACCTGTCCTTCCGAATCCGGCTGCCCCTCGTTGGCAGCGTCGCCCCGCCGACCGCCGCCAGGAGATCCTGAGGGCGGCGATGCTCGTCTTTGGCGATGAGGGCTACGCCAAGGCGACCCTTGCCCAGGTGGCTCGGAAGGCAGGGATCTCGGCGGCGACGGTCTCGCACTACTTCGGATCCAAGGCGGCACTGTTCGAGGCGATGGTCAGTGAGGAGGCGGTGGTCATCAGCGATGACGACCCGCTCCTCCTGGTTGGTCCCGACGGCTTTCGGGGTCTCCTCCACCAATTGGTCGACGAGAAGCTGGAGCGACTCAACCGTCCGGACATGGCGCGGCTGACGCTCACGGTGCTGCGCGAGATGCACACCTTCCCCCTCTCGGCCCAGCAACTCTTCCGGCAGTTGTCGCAGCGCTCCCGTCGTCGACTTGAGGCCGTTCTCCATGCCGGCGTGATGGCCGGGGAGTTCGACGTGGCCGATGTGCGCACGACCGCGCTCCTGCTCGGATCGTTGATGCTCGGCTCGATGATGGACCTCCACTTCGTCGCGGAGTGCACGAAAGAGTCGGCCTGTCATGTCGCGGCGGCCGCCGCCATTCACGCGGCAGTGGACCGGCTCGTCCGACCGGCAGTTCCCACTTCCGCAGCATAAACCACAGAGCCATACGGGGCACCGATGCAGCACGTAGGATCGGGGCGGCAGCGCCGCATGTACGCAGGAATGTTGAGTGTCGCGGTCGGACTTGGCGCGTGCAGCAAGCCGCCAGCACCGCCGGCGCGTCCGCCGCAGGATGTCGGCATTGAAGTCGCTGGCGTCGCTACCGTCGCCGAACCGTACGAGTTCGTCGGGACAGTGCAGCCGTACCGTCGCGTCGAGGTACGTTCGTCGGCGTCGGGGATCATCACGGCGCGTCCGTTCACCGAGGGTGCCGAGGTGCGGCCTGGCCAGGTGCTCTACGAAATCGATCGCACGGTCTACGTCGCGGCCGAGCGTGGCGCCGATGCACGGCTCCAGAACGCCGAGAAGCAGGTCGCGCGGTTGACGCCGTTGGTGGCCGAGCGCGCCGTCGCGCGTCGCGACCTGGACAACGCCGAGACGGAACTGTTGCAGGCGAAGGCGGAGTATGATCGTGCCCGCAAGAATCTCGACGACGCCACCGTGCGCGCGGAGATTGGCGGTCGGGTCGGCAAGGCGTTGATCGAGTTGGGTGGCCGGGTGGCGGGCGCGGGCGACCTGCTCACGACCATCGACCAGGTCATGCCGGTCTATGTCTCGTTCCGTCCGTCGGGCCAGCAGGTGATCGCGTGGCGCGGGACGCCACAGGGCGCAACGCTGTTGAAGCCGGGCTCGACGCTCAAGATCTCGGTCACGCTCCCCGATGGGTCGGTACTCGGTCGGACCGGGGTGCTCGATTACATCGACCCGGTGCTCGAGCAGAGCACGGGGACGCAGGAGTACCGTGCCAAGTTCACCAACGATGATCGCGCACTCCTGCCGGGGCAGTTCGTCCGGGTGCGGCTCGACGGCTTCACGCAGGACAACGCGCTCACCATCCCGCAGCGGGCGGTGCAGCAGCAGATGGGGCGGCGTGTGGTCTACGTGGTCGGCCTGGGCGACACGGTCCAGGTGCGCGAGATCGTGGTCGGCGCGTGGACCGGCGAACGCTGGGTGATCACGAGCGGGTTGAATGTCGGTGATCGGGTCATCGTTGATGGCCTGCAGAAGACCGGCCCGGGTGCCGTCGTGAAGCCGACGGTTGTCGGTGCGGCCGACACATCGAAGGCCGCGGTGGGCGCGCCCAAGTGAGTCACGCCACTCCCACGGGCAACGGTCAGGAGCCCGAACTCAAGTACTACTTCGTGCGGCGACCGGTCATGGCGGCCGTCATTTCGATCGTCATCACGCTGCTGGGGTTGTTTGCTCTGCAGCGGTTGCCGATCAACCGGTACCCCCAGATCACGCCGCCCGCCATCAGCGTGACGGCGTTCTACCCCGGCGCGACCGCCGAAGACGTGGCGCTCGCCGTGGCGGCACCGATCGAGCAGCAGCTCTCGGGTCTCGATGGCTTGCTCTATTACCAGTCGGCCAACTCCTCCGACGGCGCGATGTCGCTGACGGTGTACTTCGACATTTCGCGGCAGCAGGACCTTGCCGCCGTTGACGTACAGAACGCGGTGAAGCTGGCCGAGCCGCAGTTGCCGGAAGAGGTACGACGCAACGGCGTCATCGTGTCGAAGGCGCAGAACGACATTCTCTTTGCCACGGCGCTCTACTCGGATGACGGCAAGTTCGACGCCGCCTATCTGACGAACTACGCCAAGCTCAACATCGAGGATGAGATCAAGCGGATCCCGGGCGTCGGCAGTGCCCGCGTCTTCGGTCAGCTTGAATTTTCGATGACGATCTCCGTCGATCCGGACCGCCTCGCCCAGCTCGGCCTCACGATTGGCGACGTGTCGCGCGCGGTGCGCGAGCAGAGCACGACCAATCCGGCCGGCCGACTCGGCCGTGAGCCAGCGCCGATGGGGACGCAGTTCACGATCCCCGTGACGACGCAGGGCCGCCTCACGACGCCGGAGGAATTCGGCGACGTGATCCTCCGTGCCGATCACAACGGCTCGCTGGTACGGGTGAAGGACGTCGCCACCGTGGCGCTCTCGTCGCGCAACTATGACCAGGTGGCACGCCTCGACGGGAAGCCGACCACCTTCATCCTCATCAACCTCCGCAACGGCGCCAATGCGCTCGACGTCCGCAAGCAGTTCGAGCAGCGGATGAATGAACTGCAGAAGTCGTTCCCGCCGGGTGTGCAGTGGACGATGCCGTACGACACCACGCCGTTCATTCAGGAGTCGATCGTCGAAGTCGTCAAGACGCTCGCCGAGGCGATGTTCCTGGTGACGCTGGTGGTGTTCCTCTTCCTGCAGAGCTGGCGCGCGACGCTGATCCCGGTGCTGGCGGTGCCAGTGTCGGTCATCGGCACCTTCGTCGGCTTGTTGATGCTCGGCTTCTCGGTCAACGTCCTGACGCTCTTTGGCCTGGTGTTGGCCATCGGCATCGTCGTCGATGACGCCATCGTCGTCATCGAGAACGTCGAACGGATCATGGCCGAGGAGAAGGTCTCCGCACGGGTGGCCGCGGACCGGGCGATGGGTCAGGTCGGTGGCGCGCTGGTGGCGATCGTCCTGGTGCTCTGCGCCGTCTTCATTACGGTGGCCTTCCTCGGCGGCATTACCGGTGAGATGTACAAGCAGTTCGCCGTGACGATCGTCCTCTCGGTGGTGCTCTCGGGGATCGTCGCGCTGACGCTGACGCCAGCGCTCTGCGCGATGCTGCTCAAGGAGGCCGTCGGGTCGCACGATGAGGACGGGCCGCGGCTCTTCGCCTGGTTCAATCGGACCTTTGGGCGTGCCACCTCGCGGTACATTG
>JBBQJU010000018.1:0-19160 GCA_038326215.1 Gemmatimonadales bacterium
CCCCAACTGGCCCGACGATGCGCCTCCCGCACGGCCCAACGCATCGCCGAATCGATAGTCTCCATCAGCGCCGCCCGGTCGACCGAACCTCCCCCCGACAGCTCGGTGCGCGCCTCGGCGGGGATGCCATCAGGCAGCGCCGACCACGCGCCGAGTCCGCTGCGTCGCACGGCCATCACACCGCGCCGCCCGCTGCCAAGATCGGTGAGCTCGACGAGAACGAGATCCGCCGATGGCGTCGCATCGGTGCACGGCGCGACTGCGCACGGGACGCTGCGGGCTGAGGCCTCGACCGTGGGCGGCATGCGGCTGAGCGTGCCGAGCCAGCGCGCCGACAGCGCGCCCTTCCGGGCGATGCGTACCAGATTCGCCAGCTCGGCCTCGATCGGTGGTGCGGGGAGGCGGAGGATGAGGGCGACCTCCGGGTGCACCTGGCCGATCCGCAACAGGCGGCCCTCGCGCTGTGCCATGCGTGTGGCGGTCCAGGGCAAGTCGACATGGACGAGTCGCCCGGCCGCCTGCAAGTCGAGCCCCTCGGCAGCAACATCCGTGGTGACCAGTTGGGTTGGGGTGGACCGAAGCAGGCGCCAGTCGCTCCGCTCTGGGCCAAAGGCCGCCAAGACGGCGTCGCGTGGCATCCGATGCGGCCCGATCCCCGCGGCATCACCCGTCACCCAGGCGGTGCCATCACCCCACGCGGTCCTGAGGAGCACCGCGGTCGCGCGATGGCGTGTGAACCAGACGGTGGGCACACCAACGGCATGGAGACGGAGCGGCTCGAGCCAGGCCGCATCGGCCGGCGTAAAGGCCGCGAGGATCGCATCGACGCGCGAAAGGTCCTCCACGGGCAGCGGCACCGACTCGGTGGGGGCGCCCACGAGTTCCCACCAGACCAGTTGATCGAGCGCCTCACCCGCGAAGCGGCGCAGCGTCACCCGATCTCCACCACCGGCGTCGCGCGCCTGCGCCAGCAGTGCGCGATAGCGGCGCAGCGCGTCGCGGAAGGCGAGATCACTCGATGCGGCGGCGTCCAGGAGCACCACGGCCAGCAGGCGGCTCCATGCCGCCCGGTGGCGGCTCGTGAGTCGCCGCACGATCGCGACTGCGCGCTCGCCGCGGGCCACCTCATCGCGCGTGCTGCGTACAGCGTCGCCACGCGAGGGATGGACGATCGCGGTGGCGTCGTCGCTGCGAATCACGACACGACGCAGGGCGCGTGGGGCGTCGGAGAGCGTGGCGAGTATGCCAAGCCCGGCCATCCCGTCGAGTCGCAGCGCATCTTCGGGAAGGAAGAGTCGGAGCAAGGTCACCAGGTCGTCGAGCCGATTGACGATCGGTGTCGCCGTCAGCAGCAGGACACGCCGGCCGCGCAGCCACGGTGCAAGGGTGCCGACGCGACGCGTGCCGGGCTCCCGCAGGCGATGCGCCTCATCGACAATGACGAGCCCTGTGGTGGTCGAGGGTAGACGACCACGCGAGAGCCGTTCATGCGACCACCAGGTGATGGGCACTCCGATGCGGGCGGCGGCCGCGCGCCACTGGGTTTCGAGAATGGCCGGGCCGATCACCGTGGCCGGGCGATCGTCCGAGAGCGCGACCGCGAGGGCGATCCAGCTCTTGCCGGCCCCGACCGGTTCGGCGAGCACGGCACCACGCCATTCGGCCAACGCCGCCACGACACGGCGAAAGGCCGCGTGCTGCTGTGGAAGCAGGCACGTGGGCACCGCCGTAGCCGCTTCCGTTGGACGCATCGCCGACTCCCACGCGTGCGCGACCTCGGCGCAGGAGGCGCGTCGTGTTGTCGTCGCCGCCATCGCCAACGGGCGAGAGAGCTCGGCGAGCGCCTCAGCGACGACGCGCGGCCAGCGGGGCGAGTGCGGTGCGGTCATGGTGATCGAGGCCGAGGAGGTCTGCGACGATATCGTCCAGCACACCGGATCGCTCCGACTCGGCGAGCGGGCGTCGGAGTGTGGGATGCTGCAGCGCCGCGGCCACCCAGGGGACCTGGCCAACGGTGCGGGCGCCGAAGCGAGCGGCCCCACCGGCGGCGGGCTCGGCGGCCAATCGCGCTATCGCGCGAATGGGCGCGCTGTTGAGCCATGCCGCCACGGCATGGGCCGCGGCCGCATCCGGCAAGGCCAGGACGTAGCAGCTGTTGAGCGGAATGGCGGTGGGATCGAGCAGCACCGCCGCTTCGAGGCAGGCCGCGAGATCACCCCAGACCACGCGATACGCTGCGGTGGCCGCCCGCACGCGAAAGAGCCGCCACCACGGGCCGTCGCGAAAGTCACTGCGGCGTCGGAGGCGGTCGCTGAATGGACGGAGGTGCTCGGCGACCGGCGTGGGGAGCCGCGCCCACGGCTCACCGCGGGCATCGGCCGGCCAGAGCAATCGCTGCGTCGGGCGTGCCGCGAAGGCGCGCACATCCCGACCGCGAACCGCCGTGCGACACCACTCGGCGAGGGTGATCGGTGGATCGACGAAGGCGGCGTTGACTCCGGTCTTGACGCCGAGTTGCGGGGGAAAGACCGATGCCAGGACGTCGTGGCGCATTCCCAGTCGGCGGGCCACCGCATGCGCATCAGGCGTGGTCAGAAGCCATGGGCCATCGGTGGCCCACCCTGACTGCCGGTGACGGTCCGCACGGGGGTCGAGGCCAAGTCGCACCTCATGCGCAGACGGTGGCGAGGGCTTCGACGCGATCAATGCCAGCGGATAGGTGGTGGCATCGAAGCCGGCTCGCGGGTCATCGCCCAGATCGGCCACGACGTGGAGCGTGTGCTGCTGACCGAGGGCCGCGCGTGCAGCGGTCGCATAGGTCGCCGTCGAGAGCTTCGCCGGCACCAGCAGCGCGAGGGTGCCCTGCGGAGCCAGCAGTGACACCGCCCGCTCGATGAAGGCGACCGAGAGATCGGGGGCATGCGCATACCCCGCGGTGCGGGTCGTGCGCCACCAGCGATAGCGGGCCGCGAGCGCCGACCGCGTGTCGGCTGGAATCCGCTCGGCCCGCACCCAGGGCGGATTGCCGACCACGAGGTCGAAGCCGCCCCGTCCCGACAGGACGGGCGCAAAGGCCGTGGTCAGCGCGAACGGCAGCGAGGCCGTGCCCGAGGCGATGCGGCGGAGCTCGCGCCGGACCGCCCGGTGCGCCTCATGCAGCGCGGTGAGTTGCACCCGATCGGCCGCGCGCAGCGGGGTCACATCGCCAAAGAGCGTCGGGGCGCGCTGGGCAAAGACGAGCTCGCGAATGGCGCGGTCCAACCATCCCTCCCGTTCACCCAGGGCCTCGACCAGTGCTGCCGACTCGGCGCGTTGCAGGGCGCGGAGCCGGGTGCGCTTCTCGCCACCGTGCGCACCGGCGACGCGAGCCTGCGCCAACCGGAGGCGTTGCACCAGCCTGGCGCCGAGGGGCGGCAACTCGGGGTCGAGCAGGGCATCGCCCGCGCGGATGGCGGCGTCGAGATTCGGGAGGGGACGCACGCGATCGGTCGGAGCGCCTCGGGTCGCACGGAGCACCTCGAGCCAGAGGCGCATCTCGGTCAGCCGGACCGCGGCTGGATTGCGATCCACGCCGAAGAGTCGTCGCGTGACCATCCGGTGCACCGTTCGACGGTCGCGCGGGCCGGGGCCATGCAGCAGGTCGAGTGCCCCTACCAGAAAGGCGCCGGAGCCGACGGCGGGATCGAGGACGGTGGTGTTGTGCATCGCGGCACGGAGTGCTGCATCGGGCGTGTCGAGCGCATCGCTGATCTCCGATTCGCGCCGGGCGAGTCGCTGGGCGAGGTGCGGGATTAAGGCCTCGCGCACCAGCGCACGCACCAGCGTGGGCGGCGTGAAGAAGGTCCCGTCGCGCTTGCGTTCCGCGGGGGCCATGACGCCTTCGAAGACCCGACCGAGCATCTCCGGGGTGATCCGCCCGTCGAGTTCATCGTGGTCGAGTGTGACTTCCGTGCGGAGCACGAGGTGCTCCACCGCGTGCCGCCAGAAGTCGGCCGGAAGGTGCATGGCCAGCCGCTTCTCGAGCGGATGCGGCTCGAAGAGGCCGCCGTTGAGGAAGGGAATGCGACCGAAACTGCGCGCGAGGCGGGAACGGCTCGCCACCGGCCGATTCAATGTCCCGAAGAAGAGCGGAGCGAGGAGTTGGCGCTGCGGATCGCCGCGGCGTGACAGACAGTCGTCGAAACGGTGGGCGAGGAAGTTCTGGTCACCGTCCAGCCATCCTTCGCTCTCGACAAAGCGGAGGAAGAGGAGTCGCGTGAGCTGGAGCAGCGCCCAGGCGTGGCGTGATTCCAGCGCGATGCGTGCGGGGAGGCGACCGATCGCGTCGTCGAGGAGATCGCGCATGGCGGCGAACGTCCGCCGACCCGCCGCATCGACGTCGAGTGCGTCGGCACAGCGAAGCGCCGAGGCGAGGGCGCCGGACTCGCCCTGCATCGCCAGTCGGGCGAGCCGTCGGAGGGGTAAGGGCGTCTCGTCGGCGACGGCGACCGCCACGACACGAATCGGTTCCACGGTGACGGTCAGGAAGCGCGCCGTACCCGCCGGGTGATCGGTGAACAGCATGCCGATGGCGCCGCGCCGGGCGAGCAGACGCGCGAGACGTCGGGTCTCGGTCGCGTCGGCGGACCCACTCCAGCAGGGGAGGCCGGCGAACTCGCCGACCTCCTGCAGCGCCTCGTGCGCAGCGGGCACCGGGAGGGCGCAGGCGGCACCGCCGAGCCGATGGACGAGCGCCGTATGCCGGGCAGTGGTGGACGTGACGGACATGCGCCGATGATCGCGAGGATCGACCATGTGGCGGGGCGTGCTTCACTGCAGCGCCCACCCTGGAAATGCAAACCGCCGCCGAGCTGGGCTCGGCGGCGGTCGGCAACGGAGGTCAGGCGCTCAAGGAATCGGTTCGACGGAGATCTTGGCCGTCCCCTTGATCGTCAACTGCATGGTGCCCATCGCCATTGTCATGTCAGTGATCGTGTCGGTGGTCATGCGGAGGAGCGGACCGCGCGGGCGCGTGACCAGATGCTGCTTGCCCGAGGTGGTGCCGGACATCTTCCCCATCGGGGAGTCGATGTCCATGGTGCCGGTCGATTCGGCGTCGAGCACGCGCCCGCCTGCCTGCATGCCACTGACCTTCCACTTCGCAATCGTGGTCACCTTGCTGCTGCCCTGTGCCATGGCCGTATCGACGACGGTGGTGTCGGTCCAGAGGTCGCCCACCTTGGCGGTCGGCTTCGGGTCGGCGAACAGCACCGCGATGGCACCGGTGAGGTTGAGCACCGGCAGCGAAGTGGCTGATGGCGTCATGTCACTCGCCGGCTTGCCATCCTTCACGAAGAAGTGGAAGAAGACGCCCGCGGGGACCTCGGTCATCTCGGGGCCGAGCATCGCCATCGCTTCACCGCCGTCCATCCCGGCCGAGTCGATGGTGATATGGGCCACCTGGCCGCCGGCGCTATCGGTGAGCCGCAGCGTGATCAGTGCCGTCGTGGTGATCGACACGGTCTGACTCCCTTGGCCCAACGCGGAGGCGTCCACTTCCTGATTGGAGACGGTGACGATCCGGTAGCGGAACGAATCGGCCGGGGCGATTGTCGCCGGTGGCGCGGTGCACAGGGTGAACAACATCGGAAGCAGCATCGGTATCCTCGGCAGCGGGGCGGACGTGGTGCGTGGTGCGTGGTCACCGGAAGGGTACCCCGGGAGGTGGCCCGGTTGCTACGTGCAGGGCCTTAGAGCGGCTCGCCCACCGAGTAGGTGCGGCCGCGCCATTCGACCCGCCGCGAGCCACGCCCGATAGAGCGGAGGGTGACCCAGATGGCCATCAGCGCACCGAGTGGATACCCCAGGGCATAGCGAATCGGGATCTGCATGCCGAAGGTGATCATCGCCCAGAAGCAGAGCGAGATGCCAATGGCCACCTTCGCCGCCGCGGTCGCCACGCCAGCGACGAGCGCGATGAAGGGGACCAGCCAGAAGAGCAGGGCCGCGACCAGTGTCCAGGGGGCGATGGCACGCAGCAGTGGCCGGTTGCCCGCCGACTGCCGGGCACCGAGGTAGAGGTTCTTCGACCACCCCTCGATCAGTTCGCCCAGGGTGCGGTACATCCGCGTCACGATGAGCGTGTCGCCGAACATCAGTCGGAGTGGCTTGCCGGCGCGCAGGAAGGTCTGCGCCAGCGCCAGGTCCTCAACCACTTCGCCGCGCACGGCCGTGTGACCGCCGATCTCGTCGTAGCTGCTCCGGCGCACGAGGATGAACTGTCCGTTGGCCACCAGGTGATGCGGCTTGGTGGCGCGGTTCACCCGCGAGGGGGGGTAGCGGAAGCCGAGGGGGACCCAGATCTGGGGCATGATGATCCGCTCCCAGAAGGTGACACAGCGTTGGTGGGTGATGAGGGTGAGCAGGTCTGGGGCGTCGCGCTCCATCGCGCCGATCGCGTGCCCGAGCAGCGCAGGCGCATGCTCGGTGTCGGCGTCGGTGAAGAGGAGGTAGCGGCCGGTCGCGGCCAGGGCCCCTTGATAACAGGCCCACGGCTTGCCGAGCCATCCCGGCGGGAGCTCGGCCCCATCGATCAGGCGGAGCCGTGCGTCAGTCGCCGCGATTGCCCGAACGAGTGCCGCGGTGTCATCGGTCGAGCGATCATCGACGACAAGCAGTTCGAACGGGGCGTATTGGCTGGCAAGGATCGAGCGCACCACGGTCTCGATGATGGCCGATTCGTTGCGCGCGGGAATGATGATCGACACCGGGATGCCATCGGCCGGCGGAACATGAGCGAGGTCAGGCGAGCGCTTCGCCAGCGGGACAATCCCGGCGAACGGAATGGCCCACGCCAGCCCCGGCCACCACTCCGCCATCATCGTGCCTACCTAGCGGCGGGTGGTGATGCTGGCCAGCTCGAGCTCGAAGGCCTCGAGCTGCCGCGTGCTGTCCTCACCGTTGGTCTCGGTGAGCGGCTGGGTCTGGCGATCGGTCATCAGCAACGACGCCACGAGCGCATCGGTATAGCCGACCACGGCCTGCGCGATGCCACGGTCGATCATGGCGCTCAGTCGAAGGAAGACCGCCACGGCCCGCCGTGGCCGAAGCGCCGCGATCAATGCCCCGATGTACTTGATCAGCAGCAGCCGCAGCTGCTGCAGCTCCTCGACCACCTCGCCCGCAGCCAGTCCGCGGGCCGCCGCAATCCGGCCGTAGTGCTCGGTCACATGCTGCCACACCGGCTTGGCTTCCCGGCGCAGGGGGCCTAGCATTGCAATCATCGTGTCCAGGATCAGCCGCGCCTGGCGCTCGACCACAGGCCGCGGGATGGTGGTGGAACCGGGACGCTCCATGAGCCAGTCGACCCACTCGGGGATCATCGCGTCGCGCGCATCAAGAATCGCTTTTGCCGCAGCCAGCTGGGTCGGGTGGGACGAACGCAGGCGTCGTCTCCTCTAAGGGGTGCCACAATTGTAATCGGAGCAGCAATGCAACAACAGCCGATCCTCCCACCGCGCTTGGGCCCCGGAGCGCGCATCGCGCTCGTGGCCCCGTCGGGACCGTTACTGGAGCGTGACGACTGCCACCGCGCCGAGTCACTCTGCCGCGCACTCGGCTTCGAACCCCACGTGCTCCCCCACGCACAGCGGGCCTACGGCTACCTCGCCGGGACGGATCAGGAACGTCTGGCTGATCTCAATGCGGCACTCACCGACCCGCAGTTCGATGCCGTCTGGTGTCTTCGCGGCGGCGACGGGATGAATCGGATCATCGCCGACGTTGACTTCGCCGCGTTCGCCCGCGCCCCCAAAGCGGTGATCGGCTTCTCCGACATCACCGTCCTGCTCCTCGCCCTCTGGCGCGAGACCGGCGTGGTCTCGTTCCACGGCCCCGTGGCGCGCGAGCCGATGCCGGGCCTGGCGCAACGCAGCTTTGAGGCGGTGCTCACCCGGGCGACGCCAGCAGGGACCCTCGAACGGCCAGCTATCCCTGCCGACGTCTTGCTCCCGCAGGACGGGCGCGTGATCACGCTCGTGTCCGGCCGCGCGGAAGGCCGACTGATCGGCGGCAACCTGACCCTGCTCCAGGCACTCGTCGGCACGCGCTTCGCGGCCGAGCTCCGTGGCGCGATCCTCTTCCTCGAAGACGTCAACGAAGACCTCTACCGCATCGACCGGATGCTGGCACACCTCCGCCTGGCCGGTGTGCTTGACGGCGTCGCGGGCGTGGCGATCGGGCAGTTCACCGACTGTCGCCGGTCGACCCCCGATGGTGGACTCGGCCTCGATGCCGTCCTCGCGACTTACTTCGCACCGCTCGGCGTGCCGGTGGTGATGGGGCTGCCGATCGGGCATATCCCGGCGCAGTGGACCGTGCCCGTCGGCGTGCGGGCATCACTCGATGCCGACACGGGCACGCTCGCGTTGCTCGATGCCGCGGTGCGGTGATGGCGACACCGACGCTCACGCACCACCGTCTCGATGGCGCCCTCGGCGAGATTCTCGTGGATGTTCGCGCGGCCTCGCGCACGACCGCGCAACCGGCCGTGCTGCTGCTGCATGGTTTCAAGGGATTCAAGGACTACGCCTTTCTGCCGGTGTTCGCCGAGCGGCTCGCACGCGCCGGATTCGTGGCGATCACCGTCTCGGTGAGTGGCGCAGGGGTCGATGCCGCTGGCGACTTTACGCGAACCGAGCGCTTTGCGTCGAACACCTACTCGAAGGAACTCGATGACCTCCAGGTCGTCGTCGCGGCACTGCAGCGCGGTGATCTCGGCGTGACCGGGCCGACCTCGATCGGTGTCGTCGGGCACTCGCGCGGCGGGGGCATGGCGCTGCTGCTGACCCGCGAGACGCCGGCAGTCGCCGCCACCGTGACCTGGGCGGGGATCGGGAAAGTGCGTCGCCACACCGATGCGGAACTGGAGGCCTGGCAGCGCCTCGGCACCATCACGGTCCTGCATCAACGGCTCCGCATTCGGTTGCCACTGCACTACGATGTGGTTGCCGACTGCCTGGCGCACGAGGATGGCCGGCTCAGCATTCCGGACGCAGCGCGAACGCTGGGGCGTCCCTGGCTGCAGGTGCACGGGACGGACGACAGCACGGTGACGCTCGCCGAGGCGCATGCGCTGGCCGAGCGCGCCGGCGATGCGCTGACGGAGCGTCTGCTGGTGGAAGGTGCCGATCATACCTTTGGGACGAAGCACCCGTGGGGTGGTGCGTCGCCTGCGATGGACGAGGTGTTCGACGCCACCACCCGCTTCTTCGCGCGGCATCTCCGCTAGTGTCCGCCCTGCTCGATCGACTCTTTGCCGAGCTCGCGCAGGTGGCGCCGGTGCGCGCCGACTTCCCCAAGCGCCCGCACGCCGCGGTGGCACTGCTTCTCGCGCCAGACCCCGACCGACTCCTGCTGATCCGTCGCGCCGATCGTGCCGGCGATCCGTGGTCGGGACAGTTGGCGCTCCCCGGCGGACGCCGCGAGGTGCACGATCAGGATCTCCTCCACACCGCGATTCGTGAGACCGCCGAGGAAACAGGGTTGCGGCTCGATCGCACGTGGCACCGCGCCGACCTGGACGATCTCGCGCCAACGACCCCGGTGCTCCCGCCCATCGTGGTGCGGCCGTTCGCGTTCCAGCTCGCCGAGGCGCTCGCCGCGGGACTCAGTGACGAGGTCGCCGGTGTGGCGTGGGTGCCGCTGGCGACGCTGGCGGCGCCGGGCGTTTGGCGCGAGACCACCATCGAGGTGCGCGGTGTGCACCGGGTCGTGGAGGGCTATCAGCTGGACGAGGGCCTGCTCTGGGGGATGACCGAACGGATCGTGGCGCCGGTGGTGCGGCGGTGGAGCACCTTGCGGGACTGACCTGATGGCGGGACGGCGACCTTGACATTCGCTCGTCCAACATCGAAAGTTAGGCATGACGAAATTCCATCCTCGTGACCTCACAATCTCCGGTGAGGACTATCTCAAGGCCATCTACCAGCTCTCCGAGGCCGGCACCCCCGCGACCACCACCGGGATCGCCGAGGCATTGGCCCTGACCGCGCCGTCGGTGAGCGGGATGGTGAAGCGGCTCGCCGACGCCGGCTTGCTGGAGCACCTCCCGTACAAGGGGGTGACCCTGACCGCCAGCGGCCGGCAGGCGGCGCTGCAGATGCTGCGTCGCCACCGGCTGATCGAGGCGTATCTCGTCTCCTTCCTGGGGTACGGGTGGGACACCGTGCATGACGAGGCGGAGCGCCTCGAGCATGCCGTTTCGGACGACCTCGTGCACCGGATGGCCGAAGCGCTTGGTCACCCCACCGTCGACCCGCATGGTGACCCGATCCCCACCGCAGACGGCGTCGTGGTCGAGGTCTCCTCGACGCCGCTGCCCGACGTCCCGGTCGGGGCGACCGTCGTGATCGCCCGGGTCGATTCCGGATCTGCCGATCGGCTCCGGTGGCTCGCGGACGCGGGGCTGGTGCCGGGCGCACGCATTACCGTGGTCGCGCAGCAGCCATTCGCCGGCCCAATCACGCTCCAACTCGGTGACGCGGATCGGATCGTCGGTCGCGACCTGGCGGCACAACTGCTCTGTACCGCCCCGGAGGCCGCACCGTGAGCGGCATTCCCGCGCCAATCGATCCGACGATGCCCGGGCCCGACGACGGCTGGCGCCTCCCGAGAACGACGCGTTCCCTCCCGGAGTCGCACCACACAGTCATCGTCCCGGTCGGCGCGCCGTGGTGGCGCAAGGCGCTCGCCTTTGCGGGCCCCGGCTACATGGTGGCGGTCGGCTACATGGACCCGGGCAACTGGGCGACCGACCTCGCCGGTGGCGCGCGCTTCGGCTACACGCTGTTGAGCGTGATCCTCCTCTCGAACCTGATGGCGATGCTGCTGCAGACCTTCGCCGTGAAGCTCGGCATCGTGACCGGACGCGATCTGGCGCAGGCCTGTCGCGACCATTTTTCGCGCCCGGTGTCGTTCGCGCTCTGGATCCTCTGCGAGATCGCGATTGCCGCGTGCGACCTCGCCGAGGTGATCGGCTCCGCGATCGCGTTGAATCTCCTCTTCGGCATCCCACTGCTCTATGGCGTCGTGCTCACCGCCCTGGATGTCTTGATCATCCTGATGCTGCAACAGAAGGGGTTCCGCTGGCTCGAGGCTTTCGTGATCGCGATGGTCGCGACCGTCGGCATCTGCTTCGCCGCGGAAATGTGGTTCTCGCGCCCGGAGATGGCCGGCGTGCTCAAGGGCCTCATTCCGACGACGCAGATCGTCACCAATCCGGCGATGCTGTACATCGCAATGGGAATTCTTGGTGCGACGGTGATGCCGCACAACCTCTATCTCCACTCGGCGATCGTGCAGACCCGGAGGGTCGCGAACACCCCGGAGGCAAAGCGCGAGGCGATCAAGTGGGGCACCATCGACTCGACGGTCGCGCTCTTCCTCGCCTTCTTGATCAACGCGGCGATCCTGATTCTCTCGGCGGCCACCTTCCACGGCACCACGCATGAAGGGGTGGCCGACATCGGTGATGCGCATGCGCTGCTCTCACCACTCCTCGGCACCACGCTCGCCTCGACGCTCTTCGCGGTGGCGCTGCTCGCCTCCGGGCAGAACTCGACCGTCACAGGGACGCTCGCCGGGCAGATTGTGATGGAGGGATTTCTCGATATCCGACTGCCGGCCTGGGTGCGTCGGCTGATCACTCGGCTTATCGCGATCGTTCCGGCCGTGATTGTCACCGCGATGTATGGTGAGCATGGGGCAGGGAGTCTGCTGATCCTGTCGCAGGTGATCCTCTCGCTGCAGCTCTCGTTCGCCGTGATCCCGTTGGTCTGGTTCACCTCGTCGAAGGCCAAGATGGGCAGCTTCGTGAACCGCCCGCTGACCATCGCGGTCGGCTGGACGGTGGCGATCGTGATCGCCGTGCTCAACATCTGGCTGCTGGTCGGGACGGTGCGGCAATGGGCGGCCTAGGCATCCTCCCGGGCGTCATCCTGCTGGCGGGCGTCGCACCGCTTGCTGGCCAGACGCGTGCGCCGATCGAGACGGATCGTCCCGACTTCACCGAGTCGAGTGCGACCGTGCCGAAGGGGCGCTGGCAACTCGAGGCGGGCTACACGGCACAGCGCGCCCGGGGGACGAGTCATTCGCTTCCTGAGTCGCTGCTGCGCGCAGGGCTGACATCGCGCGTGGAGTTGCGACTGTCGCAGAACCTCACCGTGACCGATGGCGCCCTCAGCGCCGAGGATCTCTCGGTTGGTGCGAAGCTCGGCCTCGGTGCCCAGCATGGTGCGCGTCCCGAGCTTGCCCTGATCGTCCAGTCGACGCTGCCGACGGGCGGCTCACGGGTGACTGCGTCCACCTGGCTGCCGAGCGCAGCATTGCTGGCGGGGTGGGAGCTGGGCGGGTCGTGGTCCCTCGGCGGGAGCGCGATCGCCGGACGTGCAAAGGACGACCTCCTCGAGCTGGCCGGGTCGGCGGTCGTGGGCTATACCCTGAGCGAGCGCTGGCGAAGCTACGCCGAGGTCTTCACGATCCAGCCGGTGTCCGGGAACGGCGGCGAGCGGGGTGAGTCGTACCTGAACGGCGGCTTTGCCCACCTGCTCACGCCGATGGTCCAGCTCGACGCGCGGCTCGGGGTCGGTATCGGGGGCGGTGCCGCGCGGTACTTCGGCGGGGTGGGGCTGTCGCTCGGCTGGTGACGATCTGAACTCCGCGAGGCCGAGCGGGTACCTTGCCATCATGAAGCGCCGTGTCGTTTTCCTCCTGTTCCTGCTCCTGATCGCCTGGGCTGGCGCTGCCCCGGCGCAGCGGCTCGGCATCGCCATCGAGCGGCGTCTCGCCGAGGCGAGCGGGCTCCGGGTCGGCGACACCCTCTCCGTCTCAAGCCCGAACGGCGGCGCGCGGCGTCCCGCGGTCGTCGCGGCGATCGTCGAACCTCGGGCCGATCCCGCCACGATCCTCCGCAAGGAATACCGGGTCCGTTTTCATCTGGCCGACCTCGCCGAGCTGCTCGGCCAGCCGGACCGGATCGACCGCGCGGCGATCCTGCTGCAGCCGGGTGTCAATGCCGACTCGGCGCGCGCCCTGCTCGGCCGCACCGCCTTCGGCTACGAGCTGCACAACACTGCCGCGCTGGCCTCGACGTCCTCGACCACATTCCTCGTCGTCTCACGCTTTCATCGCGCGATTGCCATCATCTCGGTCCTGGCTTCGGCCATTTTCCTTCTCTGCCTGATGCTGCTCAAGGTCGATGCGAGGCGGCAGGACGTGGCGATGCTCCGCTTCATCGGGATCTCGCGCCGCACCGTGTTCATGGCGCTGCTGCTTGAGGCCGGGGTGATCGCGGCCGTCGGCGGGGTGCTCGGGATCGGGATCGCCGCGGTTGCCAGCGCCGCGGTGAACGCCTTCTACCAGCAGACCTTCGCCACGACGCTGATCTTTTCGCTGCTCACGTGGCGGACGGTCCTCGACGCGGCGCTGCTCGGGCTGGTGCTTGGCCTTGGCGCTGGTGGCCTCGCGGCCTGGCGCCTGGTGCGCCTCCCGCCGCTGGTGCTCTGGGGGCGGGCCGGATGATGACCTGGGCATGGGCGGTGCGTGACCTGCTGCGGCATCCGACCCGGAGCGCGCTGTCGCTGCTCGGCGTCGCGGTCGCCGCAGCGCTGTTGCTCGACATGGTGATGCTGAGCGGAGGGATTGAACGCTCGTTTGGCGAGCTGCTCCGGAGTCGCGGCTACCAGCTACGGATCTCGCCACTGGGGACCCTGCCGTTCGACACCGAGGCGACGCTCGGCGAGGTGACTGTGCTCACGGCCGCGCTGCGCCGCGACGCCGCAGTGGTCGAGGTGGCCCCGGTGCTTGGCACCACGATGCAGGGCCTGCATGGCGCTGCCACCGCCTCGCTGGTCACCTACGGGATCACCCCCACCTCGCAGGGGATCTACTCCCTCGAGTCCGGCGATGACCTCGTCGCGATGGACTCACTCGGCATCCTCCTCGGCGCGCCGGCGGCGGCGCGTTTGGGGGCCGTCGTCGGCGACACGATTGTGATGCGCGGCCGGCTGGACCCACAGGTCGCGAACGCCGGGGCGGAGCGTCGCCTGGTGGTCCGCGGCATGGTCCGCTTTCTCTACGATGCGCGCGACCAGCCCTCGGTGGCGGTACCGCTCGCCGTCGCGCAACGCCTGGCCGGCTCCGAGTTCACCGATCGCGCCTCGGTGCTGATGGTGCGCGCTGCCGATGCAGGTGAGCTCACGCTGGTGACGGCGCGACTGCGCACGGCCCACCCCGATGTGGCCGTGAACAGCATCGACGACCTCGTCGCGCAGTTCCGGCTCCGGCTGACCTACTTCCGGCAGCTCTCGCTGATCCTCGGCTCGATCTCGCTGGTCGTCACCGTCCTGCTGGTCGGGACCTTGCTGGCGATCACCGTCAATGAACGCAGCGGGGAGATCGCCACGTTACGTGCGATCGGCGTCGCACGCGAGCATGTCGCCGCGCAGGTGCTGGTGCAAGGGTTGCTGCTCACGATCCTCGGTGGTGCCGGTGGATTGGTGCTCGGGCTTGGCACGGCACGCTGGCTCGATGCGATCCTGACGTCGTTCCCCGGGCTGCCGGCGGCGATCTCCTTCTTCGTCGCGGAACCGGCCCCGCTGGCGATCGCCGCCGCCACGCTCTTGGTCACCGGCGTGCTGGCCGGTCTGCCATCGGCGTGGCGTGCCGCCTCGACCCCCATCGCCACTGCCCTTCGGAGTGATGCCCCATGACCGTCGTGCTTGACGCCCGCGACCTCGAACGCCGACACGCCCTCGAGGGTGGTGAGGTCACGGCCCTGCGTGGCGTCTCGCTGCAGGTCAACGCGGGTGAGTACGTCGCCATCGTCGGCCCGTCGGGCAGTGGGAAGTCGACGTTGCTGACACTGCTCGGCGGCCTCGATCTCCCCAGTCGCGGCTCGGTCGCGATCCTCGGCACGTCGCTCGGCACCCTGCCCGATCGGGCGCTCACCCGGCTGCGACTCGAACGGATCGGCTTCGTCTTCCAGCGCTTCCATCTGCTGCCGGTGCTGACCGCGCGCGAGAACGTCGAGCTGCCGATGGCCGAGATGGGCGTGGTCCCGGCGGTGCGACGTGCGCGCGCCGACGAACTGCTTGCGTATGTCGGACTCGCGGAGCGTGCCGGGCACCGTCCGACGCAGCTCTCGGGCGGCGAGATGCAGCGGGTCGCGATCGCCCGTGCCCTGGCCAATCGACCCGCGATCCTGCTCGCGGATGAGCCCACTGGTGAACTCGATGCCGCCACCGGCCGCGAGATCCTCGCGCTCTTCCGTCGACTGCACGCCGACGGCACTACGCTCGTCGTGGTGACCCATGACGAGCGAGTCACCAGCGAGGCGAGCCGCGTGGTGCGGATGCTCGACGGTCGGATCGTCGACTGATGCGCTGGACACTCGCCCTCCGCCATCTGCTGGTGCGCCCGGGGCGCGCGGTCGTGCTGCTCGGCGGCTACGCGATCGGCGTGGCCGTGATGATCGTGCTGCTCTCCGTCGGCACCGCGATGCTGGAACAGTCCCGCGACGTGGCGCTTGTGGGTGGCGGGGACCTCACGGTGCTCCCTGAGGGGATCGACATGGAGGCGCTCCGCACCGGCGGGATGACCGGCCTCTTCTTCGGGATTGATCGCGCGCGCTTCGTGACCCGCGAGTTGCTCGGTGGCGAACGGCACCGCGCGACCGTTGCTGGAGTGGCGCCGGTGCTGGAGCGGAAATGGGTGCTGCTGCACGTCGGCGATTCCACCTGGACGGTGCGCGCCGGTGGTGAACTGCCCGGCGCCATGCGATTGGTGGGGAGCGCCGATGCCGTCGTCGCCGGCGCATGGCAGGACGCGCCCCAGGACTCCGCGTGGCAGCACCCGACGGCCCAGAAGTACTTCGACGAGCTCGACCATTTCCATCGGCCCGTGGGCCGCGACTCGACCTGGGCCGAGTGGCACTACGTCAACCTCGTGGTGAGCCCCGACGAGTGGTGGTACATCACCTATCTCGTCGGCGGCGACGTCAACGGGTCGAGGTGGGGTGGTCAGTTGCTGGTCACGCGTCGTCGGCCGGATGGCCTGCACGAGCGCTTCGTCGCGGAAACGCCGGGGAGTGGCGTGCGCTTCGACACGACGCGCGCCGACGTCGCGATCGGGGCGAACACGGTCACCCAGCGCGACGGCGTGTACGAGTTGGAGGGCAGTGCGGGGGCGGCACGCTTCCGGATCACATTGCGGCCGGACCGGCATCGCCAATTCCCCGCCGTCGAGTTGAGTGGTGGGGAGTTCCGTTCCGGCTATGTCGTTCCGGCGGTGACGGCCCGCGCTGATGGTGAACTCTGCACGGCGGCTGGATGCCGAGTCGTACGCGATGTCCCAGCGTACCATGATCACAACTGGGGGAGTTGGCGCGAAGTCACCTGGGAATGGGGCACCGCGCGTGGCGCTTCCCACGCACTGCTCTATGGTGGCGTGCGGCAAGGTACGGCTCCGGTGGCGCGGGGCAGCGCGCCGTTCTTCCTCGCGCTGCTCGATACCCTTGGTGTGGAGCAGGTCTATCGCTTTCGGGAGGTCGAGGGCGTCGGCGCCCGGCCGGTGAGCGCGTTTCCGGGAGTCACGGCTCCTGATTCCTTGCGGATCGTGGCGACACGTCGGAGCGACTCGCTCGTTGTGCGGGTCCGCATCCTGGATGTGCACGCGACGCGGCCCCCGAATGGCGGGGGCCGCGTCTTCCTGCAGATGCGTGGGGCGTGGTCGGTCGTCGGGCGTGCGGCGGGCGTTGCGGTCGCCGACAGCGGACTCGGCTTCTTCGAGCGGTGGGTCGCGGCGCCCTAGACGTCGATCTGCGGCAGGTGGCGCTCGACATGGGTGGCCGCAAGCAGCAGCCACTGGCCGATGTCGAGTGGGCCGAGGATGGGGTGCGGTGCATGATGCGCATCCCAGGGGACGTCGAGGGTGCGCGCCAGGTTGATCGTAGTCGTCCGGCGCTCACGAAAGAGCACCAGCGCCTCGTGCACCGATTGAAAGCGACCGGTCGGCGCGACGAGCTCCGGTGCAGTCAACGCGCGCGTCACGGTGCCCGCACCGGCGATCACCGCATCCATCGGTCGTGTCCGCAGGTCGGTCGCGGGAAGCCCGCTCGCCGCGGTGACGGCCTTGTGCACCCCTCGCTCCACCACGACCAGGTGTTCGAGGGCCTCCATCGGCGACCAGCGCTCCGGTGCCGGGCGGGTCATCGCCTTCGCGTCATCGAGGCGAGCGGCGACTCGCTCCAGATGGCGGAGATTGGCCTCCAGGGCGGCCACAATCGCGGTGCGATCCATCGGGTCCACGGCATCTCTCCTCGGTTCAGGGCTGCCTGAATCTAGTTGCCGGCGGGGAGTGTAGCTTTCTTTCATGCCCGACACGACACCGAAGGAACCGACCGACATCCGCACCGTCGGACGCACGCTCACCGACACGCTCGCGAAGGGATGGGAGAAGGGTCGGATCGACGTGATCATGACCGTCTTCAACGACGAGGCGGTCTTCGTCGAGACACCCTTCTCCGCGCCGCTTCGCGGGGTGGTCGCGATTCGCCAGTGGATGAGCGACATCCCCTATGCCCAATCCGAGACCACCTTCCAGACCGGCGAGATCTACACCGCTGGTCCCTGGTTTTCGACCGAATTCACCCTCCGCTTCCGGCGCCGGAAGACCGGACAATGGGTGGAGGCCCGTGGCGCCTTTTTCGCCGAAACGGACGGGGAATTGATCACCGAGCTGCGGATGTTCTGGCACCGATGGAACGGGGGGCAGGAGACCTCGCTTCCATAGCGGCCGTCCCCGCTGTCGGCGAGCTGTCCACGGAATGGGACACTCAGCCAGGGCACGGTCTTACAAGTTGTTGTTTCACAATGAGATGGCTGTGGCACGGATCTGGAAAGGTGTGGGCAGGGTCCAGTGGGTTACTGCTCGCCGTTCGTCAGGAGGTCCCCATGCTCGCGCTCTTCGCTGTCGCCGCCCTCTTCGCCCCCCTTGGGGGCGTGCCGGTCGTGGCTGCGCCGATGGTTTCTGCTCCACCCCCACTCCAGGCACCGCTTCGCATCACGCTGAACAACGGCGGGGATTTTCTCCCCGGCGATCGCGTGCGGGTGCAAGTCGAGTCTGCCGACGATGGCTTCCTGGTCGTCTTTCGCGTCGACGGCGATGGTCGGATTCGGGTGCTCTTCCCGATCGATCCCGACCTCGACCCCTTCATTCGCGGCGGCAGGCGTTACGAGCTCCGTGGCCGCGCCGACCGGGAAACGTTTCTCGCCGATGATCGCAGTGGCAACGGCCTGATCTACGCCGCGATTGCGCAGGAGCCGTTCGACTTCCGTCGCTATGCCAGCGGCGACCACTGGGACTACAGCGCCCTCCGGCTCAGCGCATGGGATGCCGATGCCGAGCCGGAACTCATTGACATCGTCAAGCGGATGGCCGGGAACGGCCGATTCACCTACGACGTGCTCGGTTACCGGGTCCACGGCGATGCCTACATCTCCGGCGGTGGTGGGGTGGTGTCGCCCGCGATGTACGGCAGCCCCTTCTACGATCCCTACTGGTCGTGCCTCGCCTGCGGCTATGGCGTCCGCCGTTCGGGTGTGAACATCAACGTCGGGATTGGGCTCGGAAACCGCTGGGACTACTTCGACCCGTGGGGCCGCTACGATCCCTGGTTCTACGACCCCTTCCGTTACGGCAACGGCTTTGGCAATGGCTACGGCTACGGTTACGGCGGTTTCTACGACCCGTGGGGTTGGAACTTTCCCGGCCAGAATCGCCCGATCACGGTGATCAACCTGCCGAGGCCGCAGATTCCGAATACGACCTACGGCTACCGGGCTCGCCCGCGTGGGCCGGTGCCGGGTGGGTTGGCACCCGATCTGACTCGGGTGGTCCGTGGGTCGACGCGCCCCGAGGATGTCCAGCCGGTCGCGGGTGGCCGGGCACGTGGCCGGGACGATCAGCCGACCCGGGCAACGCCGCGGCCGAGCGAGCCGCAGCGCCAGGATCGGACGCAGGGCAGCTCAGGCTCGCAGCCAGATCGTGGTACCTCGCGGCCGACGACGAGCCCGCCGCCGAGCAGCCCGCCGCCGAGCACTCCCCCGGCTTCCTCTGGCGGGAGC
>JBBQJU010000019.1:0-19093 GCA_038326215.1 Gemmatimonadales bacterium
GTCCGCGGTTTTCGGGCCGATGCCGGGCAGGGCCGTGAGGGGCAATCCCGCCAGGAAACCGCGCTCCCAGCCGGTGCGCACTTCGCAGATACCTCGCGGCTTGGCGTAGTCGGAGGCGAGCTTCGCGAGCATGCGGTTCGGACCGATGCCGATCGAGCAGTCGAGGTTGGCGTTGGTACGCACATCATGGCGGATCTGCGTGGCCACGTCGAGCAGCGAGATGGGGTGCAGCAGGTCGGTGCCGCTGAAGTCGAGGTAGCCCTCATCCATTCCGGTCATCACCACCAGCGGCGCGTGCCGCTCGAGCACGGTGCGCACCGCGCGCGACGCCTCCTTGTACCAGAGGAATTCGCCCTTCACAAAGGTCGCGCCCGGGCAGCGCCTCGCCGCTTCGGCGATCGGCATCCCGCTCCGCACCCCGAAGGCGCGGGCGCCGTAGGAGGCCGACTGCACCACGCCGCGCGACTGCCGTCGGCCGCCGACGATCAGCAGGTCGACGCCCTCGAGGGCGGGGTCGTGGCGGCGGCAGACCTCGACGAAGAAGGCGTCGAGATCGCAATGCAGGATCCGGGTGGACATCCCCTAGATTCTAGCCGTCCCGCACGCCTGGAGTTGTGATGAAGATCGGATTTGCCGGCCTGGGGGCCATTGGCACCCCGATGGCCGCCCGCTGCGCCGCCCGCGAGGGGCTCGTTGTCTGGAATCGGACGGCGGCCAAGGCGGAGGCCTTCGTTGCCGAGCACCCCGGCGTGGCGGTGGCCCGCACCCCGCGCGACGTCGCCGAGGGGATGGACGCGGTGATCACCTGTCTGCCGACCTCCGACGACCTGGCTTCGCTGCTGGACGGTCCGGAGGGACTGCTGGCAGGCCTTGCGGCCGGGAGCATCCTGGTCGACTGCACCTCGGGCGATCCGGCGACCTCCCGGCTGATCGCGGCGCGGCTCGCTGAGCGGGGCATCGCGTTTGTCGACGCCCCGGTAAGCGGTGGTCCGCCGATGGCCGTCAAGGGGGCGCTCACGATCATGTGTGGGGGCAGTACCGAGGACGTCGCCCGCGCGGACGCAGTCATGGCGCCATTCGCCGGCAGGGTGATCCACCTCGGTCCGGTCGGGGCAGGGCATGCGATGAAGGCGGTGAACAACGCCCTGCTCGCCGTGCACATCCTCGCGCTTGCCGAGGGCATGGTCACCCTGGTCAAGGCGGGGATCGATCCGCGCGCGGCGATCGAGGTGATCAATGCCTCCAGCGGTCGCTCGCTCGTGAGCGAGGTGCTCGTCCCCGAGCGCGTGCTCACCGGACTCTATCCGCAACTCTTCCGACTCGCATTGCTGGAAAAGGACATCGGGATCGCGGAGGCGCTCGCACGCGAGGTCGGCGTGGCCGCACCGGTGCTCGCGTCGGTACGCGAGGAATACCGCGGCCTGCGTGCCTCGCTGGGCGAGCAGGCCGACTATCTCGACCCGATCCGTGCAGCGGAAGCGGCGGCCGGCGTGCTGCTCCGCGGATGACGGACCAATTGCAGGGCGAACCGCCGGTCCTGATCCTGGTGGCGATTCAGGATCTGGTGAACCTCGCCTCGTGCATTCGCATCGCGAAGAATTTCGGGGTGATGGACGTACGGTTGGTGCAGCCCGAGTGTCCGATTGATCACTATCGCATCGAGGGCGTCGCCCACAACACCGCCGATCTGCTGGAACGGATGACGATCCACGATTCGCTCGACGAGGCCTTCGCCGACCTGACGCATGTCGTCGCCCTGACCGGACGGGAGCGGACCGCCAAACGCACCACGCTCCGTCCGCGCGAAGCGGCAGCCGAGCTGGTGGAGCGCTCGCGGGTCGGGCGCGTGGGCGTCCTCGCCGGTCGCGAAGCGCACGGACTCCAGAACGAGGAGCTCGACCGGTGCGCGCAACTGGTCACCATTTCGGCCAATCCCGAGTATTCCTCGCTCAACCTCACCCAGACATGGACGATCATGGCCCATGAGCTGTGGGTGGCCCGCGGCGGCGACACCATCCCGCTCAAGGCACCGCGACATGCCGCCGATCCGGCGACCCACGAGCAGATGGAAGCGCTCTTCCAGGACTGGGCGGGGGCGCTGACGGCGATTCAGTTTTTCAAGAAGCGGGATCCCGAGCTGGTCATGCGGGGCTTCCGGGAGGTGATCTACCGGGCGGACCCGGACGGCCGGGAGGCGACCCTCCTCCGGGCGATCGGCCTCGAGATCGGTCACTATATGCGGCGCGCCGGACTCCTCCCCCCCCGAGCGCGCGAGCGCGCCGCAGGAACTCCAGCGGATGCGGCGGGTACGGCCGACAACCCCTCTTCGGGGGATGACGGGCCGTAGTTGAACGGAGGGGTGTCCTCCGCTAACTTTGCGCCCGGCAGAGGGGGTCGTCTTTCGACCCCCTCCTCTTGCGGGACCTCGATCGTGAAATCTTTCACAAAGTCGGATCCTCTTCGGCGGGCAGCGACTATGCACAAGCGGTTCTTCCTCGGACTCGTTGCGGCGGTGGTGGTGGGCGGAGTGACGCTCGTCCCGCCCGTCGGCGCGCAGCAGGCGACCCCTCCCATCGCCGCCGACCTCACGGCTGCCGACTCGGCGGGATTCAAGGGTCCGAAGCAGCCGATCCTCTTCCGACATGATGTGCATTCCGGCATGCTGAAGATGCAGTGCCAGTATTGCCACTATTCGGTGGGCGTCTCCTCGGAGCCCGGTATCCCGAGCATGCAGACCTGCATGGGGTGTCACATCGCGGTCGGCGGCAAGACGAAGGCCAATCAGGTCGAGATCAAGAAGCTCCGCGATGCCTGGAGCAAGAAGCTTCCGGTGGAATGGACCCGGGTGCACAGTCTGGCGCGCCACGTCCACTTCCCCCATCAGCGCCATATCAAGGCGCTGGGCGCGAACGCCTGCGCCACCTGTCACGGCAACGTCGCGCGCATGCCGCAGGTCTACAAGGTCAACAACGTGAACAACATGGGCTTCTGCATCAGCTGTCACATCGAGCGAAAGGTTTCGCGCGATTGTTCCGTGTGCCACTACTGATATGACGACGCGACTGCCTGACCACGGAGCGGCGATGGCCGACGAACAGAGCCCCACTGGGGTTGACCGGCGACAGTTCCTGAAGGTGCTCGGCGTGACCGGCGCGGGGACGGCGGCCCTCTCGGGCTGCTCGACCGACCGGGTGGCGAAGCTGGTGCCGTATCTCGTGCAGTCCGAGCAGCAAGTGCCCGGCGTGGCCACGTGGTACGCCAGCACCTGCACCGAGTGCTCGACCGGATGTGGCCTGCATGTGAAGACGCGCGAGTCGCGTCCGATCAAGCTCGAAGGAAACCCCGAGCATCCCGTGAACGCCGGGACACTCTGCAGCCGCGGCCAGGCCGGGCTGCAGGCGCTCTACAATCCCGATCGTCTCGGCGCGCCGATGGCGCGGAACGCCGCCGGCGGCTTCGACGAGATCACCTGGGACGACGCCATCGCCCGCCTCGCCGCCAAGGTGGCCGCCGCGCCAGGGAAGGTGGCGGTGCTGAACGGCTACGGTCCCTCGACCTTCACGGGTCTGGTGCGCTACTGGGTCGCCGCGATCGGCGGTCAGGTGGTGCAGTGGGAGCCGTTCGCCCGCGAAGCCGAGCGAAAGGCCAACGAGCGCAGCTTCGGCCGCACGGACCTGCCGAACTACGCGTTCGGGGCCGCCAACCACATCCTCTCGTTTGGTGCCGACTTCCTCGAGACGTGGGGCCCGGTCGTCGAGCAGCAGCGGGGCTTCGCGGCCTCGCATGGCCTGCATGACGGCACGATGGCGAAGCACGTTTTCGTCGGGCCGCGGATGTCGTTGACTGGCGCCAATGCCGATGAATACGTGCAGGTTGCCCCGGGGCAGGAGACGCTGGTCGCGCTGGGGATCGCGCACCTCGTTGCCGCGAAGCGTGGCCACCCGCTGGCGGGCTCGCTCTCGGCGTACACCCCCGCGATGGTGGCCAAGGAGTCGGGCGTTGCCGAAGCGCAGTTGACCGCGATCGCCGACGCCTTCGCCGATGCCCAGCCGTCGCTCGCCGTCGCCGGCGGCATTGCCGCGCAGCACCGTGGCGCGATCGACCTCTGCGCCGCCGTCAACACGCTGAACTTGGTGGCGGGCAACCTCGGCAAGACCGTCCTGTTCGGCGCCGAGCCGGCGACCAACGACGGGTATGCTGGTGTCACGGGCCTCTTCGACGCGATCGACAAGGGTCAGGTCGGGGTGCTGCTCGTCCACGAGGCGAATCCGCTCTACGCGCTGCCGAAGAGCGGCAAGTTCACCGAGCGCTTTGCCAAGGCCGGCTTCAAGGTGTCGACGGCGCAGGTGCTCGACGAGACCGCGGCGGCCTGCGACCTGATCATTCCGAATCTCCATGCGCTCGAGCGGTGGGACGACCTTCGTCCGCGCGCTGGCGTCACGGGGCTGCTGCAGCCGGTGACCGAGCCGGTGTTCGCCGCGAAGCATACCGGCGACGTCCTCCTCGCCGTGGCGAAGAAGGTCGCCGGTCCCTTGGCCTCCTTCACGGCGCCGACTTTCGAGGCCTACCTCAAGGCCGCGTGGGCGCCCAAGCTCATCGGCGATGCCGACGAGGCGTGGCGGACGGCGCTCGGCAATGGTGGTGTCTATGCGGCGGCGCCGGCGACGGCTCAGCCGACCTCGGTCAGTGGCGGCGCGCCAGCATGGCAGGCGCCGGCGTTCGATGGCGATGGCGCCTACACGCTGCTGCCCTACGCCTCGTCGATGTACTACGACGGTCGTGGCGCCAACAAGCCGTGGCTGCTCGAGAATCCTGACCCGATGACCAAGATCACCTGGCAGAGCTGGGTCGAGGTTCACCCGGACACGGCGAAGGTGATCGACGTCCGCGAGGGCGAGTTCCTCGAGTTGACGTCGCCGCACGGCACGGTGCGCGCGCAGGTCTACGTCTTCCCGGGCGTGCACCCGAATGTCCTGGCGATGCCGCTCGGCCTCGGGCACACCGAGTATGGCCGCTACGCCAAGGGGCGTGGCACCAACCCGCTCGACCTCCTTGGCGCGGCCGATGGGCAGGGCTTCCTCCCGTATGTGGCGACCAAGGTCTCTGTGAAGACCACGGGCGACTTCCGGAAGGTCTCCAAGACGGAAGGCACGACCCGCCAGCTCGGCCGCGGCATCATCGAGGCGATGCCTCTCGCGTACGCCGCGAAGGGGATGACGCCGAAGGAGGCCTACAGCGCCGCCGGGCATGCCGAGCACGAGATCAACACCCCGAAGGAAATCGAGGCGATTGACGGTTGGTACGAGGCGCAGAAGGAGCGCTGGAAGCTCGGCAACTATGCCGATGATGCCACCCCGAAGTGGGGAATGGCCGTCGACCTGTCGCGCTGCACCGGTTGCTCGGCCTGCGTCACGGCGTGCTACGCCGAGACCAACATCCCGACCGTCGGTGAGGAGCAGATCTTCAAGGGCCGCGAGATGAGCTGGATGCGCATCGAGCGGTACTGGGAAGGTGGCACGGATGGGGAGAAGCTCGAGGCCCGCTTCGCACCGGTGATGTGCCAGCACTGCGACAACGCACCGTGCGAACCGGTCTGCCCGGTCTACGCCGCGTACCACACGCCGGACGGCCTCAACGGTCAGGTCTACAATCGCTGCGTCGGCACGCGCTACTGCAGCAACAACTGCCCGTTCAAGGTCCGCTACTTCAACTGGTCCAAGTACAACGAGACCGCCTGGCCGGCGCCGCTCAACCTCCAGCTCAATCCCGAGGTCACGACGCGTGCCCGCGGCGTGATGGAGAAGTGCACCTTCTGCGTCCAGCGCATCCGCGACAAGCAGAACATCGCCAAGCTCGAGGATCGGTCGGTCCGCGACGGCGAGATCCTGCCGGCCTGCGTGCAGGGCTGTCCGTCCGGCGCGCTGACCTTCGGCAACGTCAAGGATCCAGAGGCGGCCGTGGTCAAGGCGAAGCGCGATCCGCGCGGCTACACGATGCTCGAAGAGACCAATGTGCGGCCCGCCGTGACGTACCTGGCCAAGGTGCTGCACCAGGAGCCCGTGACCCATGCACCGGCCGCCGCCGGGGAGGGCCACTGAGATGGCCGTGATCGCGCACGATCCGTCCCGGCCGACCCAGACGCACGGTGAAGTCACCCGTGACGTGCTGGCGACCATCACCTCGAAGCCGACCAAAGGCTACTACATCCTCCTCGGCACCATGGCGTTCCTCACCGCGGTGCTGCTCGGCACGGTGACGATGCTGTTGAAGGAGGGCCTCGGTCTCGCGGGCTACGCCCCGCCGATCATGTGGTCGGTCTACATCACGACCTTCGTCTTCTGGGTCGGCATCGGCCACGCCGGCACGCTGATCTCGGCAATTCTCTTCCTCTTCCGCTCCCCGTGGCGCACCGCGGTGTACCGCGCGACGGAAGCGATGACGGTCTTCGCCGTCATGACCGCTGCACTCTTCCCGATCATCCACATCGGCCGGCAGTGGATCTTCTACTGGCTGATTCCGTACCCGAACGCGCGCTACCTCTGGCCGAACTTCAAGTCGCCGCTGCTCTGGGACGTCTTCGCGATCTCGACCTACCTGACGGTCTCCTCGACCTTCCTCATGGTCGGCCTCATCCCGGACATCGCCGCGGTGCGGGATCACGTCAGCGGATGGCGCAAGAAGCTCTATGGCGCGCTCTCGCTTGGCTGGACCGGGGCGGACTCGCAGTGGCGCCACTACAGCCGGGCGTATCTCTACCTGGCCGCCCTCGCGACGCCACTGGTGCTCTCGGTGCACTCGGTCGTTTCGTGGGACTTCGCCGTCTCGATCGTGCCGGGCTGGCACGGGACGATCTTCGCCCCGTACTTCGTCGCCGGCGCGATCTATTCCGGCATCGGCATGGTGCTGACGCTGATGATCCCGCTGCGGAAGGTGCTCAAGGTCGAGCACATGATCACCGACTACCACTTCGACAACCTCTCGAAGCTGACCCTGTTCACCGGCACCATCCTGTTCTATGCCTACGGGATGGAGTATTTCGTCGCCTGGTACTCGGGGAGTACGTTCGAGCAGACCACCTTCTGGCGCCGTGCCTTCGGCCCGGCGTGGTGGGCGGGGTGGGCCATGATCATCTGCAACGCCTTCGTGTCGCAGTTGCTCTGGTTCAAGAAGATCCGGACGAATCTGACGTCGCTCTTCATCATCTCGATCTTCATCAATCTCGGGATGTGGTTCGAACGCTACGTCATCGTCACGTCATCGCTGGCCAATGACTACATCCCATACGCGTGGGGTCAGATCAACCCGACGTGGGCCGACTGGCTCATCCTGCTCGGCTCGTTCGGCTGGTTCGGCCTCTGGTTCACGCTGTTCTACAAGAACTTCCCCATCGTGGCGATCCAGGAGATCAAGGAAATGATCCCGATGCCCCGCCGGAAGGTGTCCAGCCACGGGGGGGCGCACTGATGGCCACCTCCGTGCCGGGCGTGCTGGCCCACTTCGCCCATGTCGATGGCGCCGCGGACGCGATCCGCGAGCTCAAGGCGACCGGGCACAAGGACCTCACGGTCTACTGTGCCGCGCACAACCACGAGCTCGAGGCCGCCATCGGCGATCCGATCTCGCCGGTCCGCCTCTGGACGCTCTTCGCCGGTCTGACCGGTGTCTCCGCCGGCTTCTCGCTGGCGATCTGGATGTCGAGCGACTGGCCGCTTCTGGTCGGCGGCAAGCCGATCACGGCGATTCCGTCGTTCGTGGTCATCGGTTTCGAGTTGACGATTCTCTTCGGCTCGCTGGCCACCGTGATCGCCGTCATCGTGCTCTCCGCGATGAAGTCGCTCAAGGGCCGGCCGTACCATCCGAAGTTCAGCGACGACCATATCGGCGTCTTCGTTCCGTGCCGAGCCGATCAGGCCGCGGCGGTCGAGCAGCTCCTGACGGGGCATGGCTCCGTGGAGGTCACCCGTGATGCGTAAGGTCCTCCTCGCTGCCGTCCTGCTCGGGACGGGTGGCTGCAATTGGTGGTATAACGAGGTTCCGTCGCCGGACCAGCTGATGCACGTCGTTCCCTGGTTCGACCATATGATCCTCTCGAAGGGTGTGCATCCGTATCAGCGGACCGACATTCCGCGCAACGTCCCGGCGGGGATCGTTCCGGTCGGTGGCGGCGAGCGCGACTACCGCGTCGGCGATCCCTCCGCGGCGTTCCCGCAGTACGGCTTCGATACCGTGGCGGCCAATCGTCAGCTGCGCCCGACCACGCCGCCGCCGCCCGCTGGGCGGAGCGGTGAGGAACTCTTCATCACCTACTGCGCCATGTGTCACGGGGACAAGGGTGCGGCCAATGGATCCGTGACCTCCTACATTGGCGCGCCGTCGCTGTTGACGGCTTCGGCCCGCGGCTGGTCCGACGGCTACCTCTACAGCATCATCCGCTACGGACGAGGCGTCATGCCGCAGTATGGCGACAAGATTGTCCGCCGTGATGAGCGCTGGGCGGTGGTGGATTACGTGCGCTCGCTGCAGGCGGCGTCTCCGCTGCCGGCCGCCCCTGCCGGAGGGACCAAGTAATGGCCGCCGATCTGCTGGCGATCCGCGACCGTCTGGTCGAGAAGAGCCTCACTGCCGACTACAAGAATTTCACGATGATCGGCGCCGGCCTGGCCGTCGTCGGGCTCGCCCTCTTCGCCATGGCGCTCATGGGCGAGGGTTCCCACCGTGCATGGCAGACCTTCCATGTGAACTGGGTTTTCTGGACGGGCCTGACCGGTGGCTCGATCGCCATCACCGCCGTCCACAAGATTGCCAACGCCAAGTGGTCGGGTGTCATCATCCGCCTCTCGCAGGCAATGTCGGCCATGATCCCGGTCTCGCTCATCGGCGCCGTCCTCGTGCTGACCCTCGGCTACCACGACATCTACGGCCACATGGCCGAAGAGCTCGGCGGGCTGTCGCACGGCAAGGCGCTCTGGCTCTCGCGGCCGTGGATGGCCGTGCGTCTTGTGGGCGGTCTCGCGCTGCTCTACTGGATCGGCATCCGCCTCATCCGCACCGACATTCTTGCCGACCTGGCGTTGATGAAGGGGAAGGCGGGGGCGCGTCAGGCGAAGTACGACGCGATGCTGCAGGGCTACGATGAAGCCGCGAGCCATGCCAGCACCTACAAGCTGGCGCCGATCTACGCCGCGACCTACGCGATGGTGTTCACCTTTGTCGCCTTCGACGCGATCATGGCGCTCCAGCCGCACTGGTTCTCGAACCTTCTCGGCGGCTGGTACTTCATGGGGTCGTTCCTCGGCGCCCATATGCTCTTGGCGCTCATGATGCTGTACTCGCGCAAGGCCGTCGGCCTCGATGAGTTCATCTCGCCCAAGCAGCGCCACGACCTCGGCAAGCTCTGCTTCGGCTTCACGGTCTTCTGGACCTACCTGATGTGGGCTCAGTTCCTGGTGATCTGGTACGGCAATCTCCCCGAAGAGACCGGCTTCGTCTTCGCCCGTCTCTGGGGTCCCTGGCGCCCGGTCGGTACGGCCGTCTTCCTGGGGATGTTCGTGATTCCGTTCACTGGTCTGCTCGGGGTCGGCCCCAAGAAGATGCCGCTGACGATGGGCCTCTTCGCGACCATCTCGCTCTGCGCCCTCTGGCTCGAGCGCTACCTGATGATCACGCCGTCCGTCACGCTCGAGTCCGGCCCGGTCTTCGGCCTCCCCGAGCTCGGTCCGATCCTCCTCTTCCTCGGCCTCTTCTTCCTCAGCTACGGCTGGTTCGCGAAGACCTATCCGATGGTGAGCCCGCGATTGGCGATGATCACGCTGGAGAAGGAGCAGGCGCACTAACAACCGATGATCGATGATCGATCATCGATGATTCCGCCATAAACGAATCGCAGGCCATGCGGATCTCCGCGCGGCCTGCGATTCATTTGAGCATCGATCGATCATCCATCATCCATCATCGATCATCGACGTTCGCTACTCCAACCGCAACTTCGCCGTCAACGCGTCCACCGAATCCTTTGGCATGGCCGCCGCGATCGTGACCAGTCGAAGCGTCCGCACCGTGGACTCACCGCTGGTGACATAGTCCGGCGTGGTCCGCAGGGCGACTGAGGAGGCCAAGCCGGAGGCCTCGACCGCGGCGTGGACGGGTTCCACGCGATCCTCCGGGCCCTCGATCACCCAGACGGCTCGGCCGTCGGGCAGCCGCTGCTTCACGAAGAAGGTCGGCCGGATGCCGGCACCGTTCCGCTGCAGCCGGACGCCGGTCACCGGCAGGCCGTCCAGGCGGGCCAGGGAGCCGCCGGCAGCCAGCAGCGCCTCATCCCAGCTGATCGCTTCCCAACCGATCGCCGGATCGACTTCGGCGGCCGGCGCCAAGGGCAGGGTGCGGCCACGCACGGTCGGTCGGACCATCTGCGGCCGGAGCGCGACCTCAATCGTGAGACGCCGCTGACCGGCATAAATGGGATCGCCTTGCAGCGTGCCGGCCTCGAGGAAGGAGGCGTGCATCGCGGGTGCGACAAAGGCCATCGTCGAGAGCCGAGGATTCGGCAGGGCGAGGGTGGCCGGCTGATTCGCGAGCCATCCCCCAACCATCAGGACGCCCACCGCCGCCGCAATGGCGGACTGCCGGCGTCGCGACGTGTGCTGGACCATCGGGAGCGCCCGGCGGCGGCCGACGGGGGCGGCGAAGGCCAGAATGGTGTTGGCACGATCACGCGTCACCACCGCTTCGGAGTGCGCCGCACGGCAGATCAGGCAGCCAAGGAGGTGTTCCGCGATCTCGGCCGACTGCACCTTCGAGAGGGCACGGTCCAGCCACGCGTGGAACTCCTCCTCAGGCACGTGCGGACGAGCGCACCTGCTCATCGGCTTCCTCCACCATGTCATGGGCGGCCACCAGGCGCTTGCGCGCCCGGGCGAGCGTTGTGCCCACGGCACCCACGGCGAGCCCCGTCTGTTCGGCAATTTCCGGATAGGACAACCCGGCGTCCCACAACAGCAGGACCTCGCGGTCGCGTGGCGTGAGTGTGGCGAGGGCGCGTTGCACCTCGGCCTGACGCGCTTCAGAATCCATCCGCTCCTCGACTTCCTTGCCCACCGACGGCGAGGCAATCGGTTCATGCGTCAAGAGGACCAAGTGCTTGCGGCGGCGGATGGCTGACCGAGCTTCGTCACGCGCGATGTTCGCGGCGACGGCGAAGACCCAGGAACGCGGCTTTTCGGGTTGGTGGTGCAGGGCGCGCATAAAGACTTCCTGCGCGAGGTCCTCGGCACGATCAGCGTCCCATACCTTGCGGTAGAGGAAGCGGACAACGGAGTCATAGGTGGTTCGGTAGAGACCTTCAAGATCAAATGCCATCGGTCCTCCAAGAGGCCAGGGACGCCACATAGGAGACGCACACCACAGGCCAACTTGCACACATCAGCCTAACGCGTTCTGCGGTAAGGACTTAGAGCGGCACTCGTCGGCTCCGGAAGGCACACCCCGGATGGAGTCCTGTCCTCTTTTTAGGCCAGTGTGAACACATCAGCGGCTTTGCTGGTCGGCCATCGGCCCGCATCCGACCGTGCAGGTCACAATGTAGCCCATCCTCCAGCAGGTAGGTGCAGGCCGAGATGATTTCGGCGTTGAGGAGCAGGTCATCCTCCCGTTCGACCTTGCAGAGGTAGGGGGATTTCCGGTTGCGGAGCAGGGCCTCCAGGCGGGTCTGCTTCGGGGTGCACCGAATGTCGACGTGCAGGTCACGACAGCAGGCGGCCTTCCGCGTGTGGTCGGCCGTGCGGCAGGGCGCCGTGGCGCACGGGTTGGTATCGGGGGCCAGGTCGTGCTCCAAGACGGGAAGCATGCGGGCTGGCGCTTTCAGTGTCCGGGTAACCAACTGATGCTTCTCGACCACCTTGAATTGGTCGCCACCGAGGCGCCGTGGGGCCGGCGGGCGCTTCGGGACGGCGACTTTGCCCTGGTAGCCGTAGCCGCCGCACCGGACCGAGCCATCATCTTGCTGTTCCAGGTGGCGACAGGGCACGTGGACTTCTGCCTCGACCCAGAGTTCCTCCTCGTCCTCGAAGCTGCGTCCGAAGTCCATGCGCTGCGTGTGCCCAAAGAGCCAGGTCGCGTCGTGGTCCTCATCCCCTTCGATGGCCGCAACCCGGATGGTGAGCTTGAGCGCCCGGCAGTGTCGGCCGAGCGAACTACAGGGGGGCAGCGACATGTCGATCCGGGGAGTGGGGTGCGGGGGTTCTGGTGACGGGGCGGAAAGTAGCCGGACCCGCAGGAATCGCCAGCACCGGACTCCCCTTGCCTAGAGGATCGGGGGCGATGGCGTTATGCTTCTGTCTTCCCGTGATCCTGGTGGCCGGGAGCCGGCGCTGCCGGGGGGCAGCATCGACGCATACATCACACACCAGGGATGAGGCAAGACGAACAATGCGCGTTCCTGCGATGATTGCTGCTGTGGCCCTGGTGCTCGCGGCCTGCGGTGGAGAGAAGAAGGAAGGGGCGGAGACGACTGAGACCCCGGAAGCAACCGCACCGGCCGGCGCGGCCGTGACGGGCACCACGCATGTGGTGGAGATGGTGCAGGACGGCGCGGCGTTCAAGTTCTCGCCGGCCGAGATCACCATCAAGGCGGGCGACGCCGTCACGTTCAAGAGCGTGTCGGGCGGCTTGCACAACGTCCAGTTCTGGGCTGACAGCATCCCGGCCAATTCGGCCGCAATGCTCGATGCCGCGATCCTGAACAAGCAGGGTCCGCTGGCCTCGGCGTTGTTGAACACGGGTGAAGAGATGACGATCAACTTCGCCGGTGCGCCGGTTGGTGAGTACAAGTTCACCTGCCTGCCGCACATGGCGATGGCGATGCACGGGAAGATCACGGTCGAGTAAGCGGCCGAGTTGTAGCAGTTTCAACGCGGGGGCGTCCATCGGACGCCCCCGTGTTGCGTTGCCCCCGTGCCATCACGAGCGGCACACTCACGCCGAGTAGCACGCCCGCCGCACTGTCCACCACGTAATGCATCTGACAGTAGACCACGCCGACCGCCAGCAGCGCGGTGGGGATGGCCATCGCCAGCCCCAAGCGCCGCGAGCCAAGCCACGCGCCGACGGTGGCCGCGACGGTGGCCGCCACATGCGATGAGGGAAAGGCTGCCCCGAAGGCGCTGCCGCGCGCCAGCGTGGCGTAGACCAGGCGGGCGGCGCCGTTGTCGACGAAGGCGCCGGTCGGTCGGGCAAACTCGTAGTAGGGCCCTGCCACCGGAAGCAGCAGGTAGGTGACATAGCAGAGCAGAAAGGTCGCGATCAGTCCATCGAGATAGCGCTCAAGGGCATCGCGACGGCGCTGGGCCAGGAAGACGACGACCGGCAACGGCACGAGGAGGTAGTAGGAGAAGTAGACGCCGTGGAGCAGGGTGGACCAGAATGCGTTTGGTGCCGCGCGCCACCAGTCGCGGCTTGGCTGACTGTGGAAGAGCCAGGCCTCAGCCGCCTGCAGTGGTGCGTCCCATGTGGCCGCTGCGCCGAAGCCGTTCATGATGTCGATGGCGGAATAGAGGCCGGCGAGCAGTACCACCGGATAGCTGGCGCGCAGAGTGCGCCCGACGAGCCCGCTCGACGCGTGGGTGATGAGCCAGACCAGCAGCGGCAGGGCAAGATGGGCGGCGATGATCCACGGCACGCCCCGATGCGAGAGGCGCGTGGCACCGAGTGCGGCGACAAAGAGGCCGTAGCTCGCCACCATGGTGTCGACGCGCCGGCGGGGCCACGCCGCGATCAGAGCCATCCGGCCTGGCGGTACCAGTCATGGGTGTGCGCCAGACCCGCAGCGGCATCGAAGCGCGGCTGCCATCCGGTCGCGGCCATGAAGGGCGCCGCGTCGCCGGTCCATGCGGCCTGATAGAACTCGTTGGCCTTGTCGGCACGGAGGATCGTCTTGCGGCGGAGCGCGGCGGCCCAGGCGCCGGTGGCGGTCAGTGCCATGCGCGCCGCCCACTCCGGGATCGGCAGCAACGTGACGCCACGGCCCATGCTGCGACCGATCTCGCGCACGAGTTCTGCCGACGAGAGCACCTGCGGGTGGTTGACGTAGTAGGTCTGTCCGAGGACGGCTTCACCTGCAGTGCCGGCGAGGACGATGGCGTCGGC
Organism: Gemmatimonadales bacterium; assembly: GCA_038326215.1. Taxonomy (GTDB): domain Bacteria; phylum Gemmatimonadota; class Gemmatimonadetes; order Gemmatimonadales; family GWC2-71-9; genus Palsa-1233. The sequence continues at coordinate 14,143 of JBBQJU010000019.1, forward strand.
GAGGTCTTCGACATGCACGACCGAGACCTCCATCGAACCGTCGCCGAAGACGGGGGCGATGCCGAGGCGTGCGGCCTTGAAGACGGTGATCAGATTGTCGCGATCGCGCGGGCCATAGACGGTCGGCGGGCGCAGGATCACCCAGGGCAGGGCGGCCCCGCGCAACACGATCTCGGAGGCGAGCTTGCTCCGGCCGTACATCGTCACCGGCGCATCGCGCCCGTCAGCGGCCTTGGCGACTCCCCGGGCGGCGGGTCCGCCCGCGGCCATCGAGCTGATCAGCACGACACGGGCCGCCCCGCCGCTGGCCCGGGCGGCCTGCATCACGTTGGCGGTGCCGTCGCGATTGGCGGCGAGGAACTCGGCTTCGTCGACCGCGCCGGTGAGGGCGGCGACATGATAGATCACGTCCTGCCCTGCGGTCGCCTCGGCGAGTGCCAGATGATCACCCAGATCGCCCTGCACCAGCTGAACGCCGCGCGCGGCCAGATCAGCAGCCTTCGCGGGCGAGCGAATCAGCGCGGTGACCGTGTCGCCGCGCGCCAGGAGGCGGTCGATGAGGTGGCCGCCCACGAAGCCGGTGGCCCCGGTGACAAGCGCCTTCATGGGGTCGGGCGGTCGAGCAGTCGGTAGGTCTTGTAGGGGGTGAAGCCGGTCTTGGTCAGGCCCTGGATGATCGCGGTGTTGTCCTCGAGCAGCCACCCCGCCTCACCCCAGCCAATGCCGGCCGCAGCGGCCTTGCTCCAGATCCAGTGATAGAGCGCGGAGTCGATCCCCTTGCCGCGCCACTCGGGCAACACGCCGAGGAGGAGGATGCGCGCCCGGGTGATCTGCTTCGTCTTGAGCTTCCAGAGCATGGTGAGCGAGGCCGGAAACATCGCGCCCGAGTGGTTGTGGCGCAGCACCTCGTTGAGGTCCGGCATCGCAAGCCCGAACGCGATCGGCTTGCCATCCTTCTCGATGAACGGCACCAGATTCGGGATCACCACCGGCTTGAAGCCCTCGGCGAGGGCGTCGATCTCGGCGTCCGTCATCGGCACGAAGCCCCAGTTGCTCTCCCAGCAGGCATTGTAGAGCACCTTGACCAGCTCGACCTCCTGCTGGAAGCGCTTCATGTCGAGCGCCCGGATCGTGAGGCCGTAGCGCTTGGTGAGCAGCGCCACGGCGCGCGCGGTCCGTTCCGGTGGCTCCAGCGGATTCTCCAACGATCCCGCTTGCAGACAGATGAGGTCTTTTGCCTTGACGAATCCCGCGGTCTCGAGCAGCGTGAGATAGTACGGCGGGTTGTGCGGCATCATCAGCGTGTTCGGTGTGTCAAAGCCGTCAATCAGCAGCCCGCACTCATCGTTGACCGAGAACGACGCCGGTCCGCGCATGGTGTCCAGGCCCTTCGACGCCACCCACGCCGACGCGGCGTCGAGCAGTGGGGCGGCGACGGTGAAGTCGTTGATGCACTCGAAGAAGCCGAAAAATCCGACGAGATCGTGGTGCACGTCGTTGTGGAGCTGGTTGTGGATCGCGGCGATGCGGCCGACGACCTCGCCCCCGCGCTCAGCCAGGAAATACTCGGCCTCCGCGTGGGCGAAGAAGGGATTCTTCTGGCGGTCGAGGAGCTTCTTCACCTCGGCGCGAAACGGCGGGACCCAGTTCGGGTCCCGCCGGTGCAGCCGATAGGGCAGCGCGATGAAGGCGGCGAGGTCCTTGGCGGTCTCGACGCGCCGGAGAACCGGCGCGCCGGTCAGATGACCCCCAGCTCGCGACCGATCCGCCCGAAGGCCTCCAGGGCGGTGTCGATCTGCGCCGGCGTGTGGGTCGCCATCACGCTGGTGCGCAGGCGGCACTGCGAGGGCGGCACCGCGGGCGGCACGACCGGGTTGGTGAAGACGCCGGCGTCGTAGAGCTTCCGCCAGAAGATGAAGGTGGTCTCGAGCGGCCCGATCAGCACCGGGATGATCGGCGTGACGGTCTCGCCGATTTCGAAGCCGAGGGCACGGAAGCCGTCGGCGAGGTGCTTGGCATTGGCCCACAGTGTGGTGCGCCGCTCGGGTTCGTCCTGGAGCACCTCCAGCGCAGCGATGACACCGGCGGTGTTGGCCGGGGGCAGGGAGGCGGTGAAGATGAAGGGCCGGGAGTGATGCTTGAGGAAGTGAATCACCGACTCGTCCGCCGCCACGAAGCCGCCCACCGAGGCGAGCGACTTCGAGAAGGTGCCGGCGATGATGTCCACCTCGTCCTGCATCCCGTAGTGCGCCCCGGTGCCGTCGCCATTCGGGCCGATCACGCCGAGGGCGTGGGCATCGTCCACGACGAGCGCGGCGCCGAACCGCTTGCAGAGCTTGCTGAGGCCGGGGACGTCGGCGATGTCGCCTTCCATCGAGTAGACGCCGTCGACGACGACCATCGTCCCCTTGCCGGTCGTGTTGCGTTCCAGCAGGCGGGTGAGGTGATCGAGGTCGCCGTGATTGAACCGCTGGGTATCGCCGTAGGAGAGCTTGGCGCCATCGACGATGCAGGCGTGGTCGAGTTTGTCGAGGTAGACAGTTTCGCCACGACCCAGCAGGCCCGAGATGAGGCCGAGGTTGGCGCCGTATCCGGTCGAGAAGACGAGGGCCGATTCCTTGCCGAGAAACTTGGCGAGCTTCGACTCCAGCTGCTCGTGCAGGTCCAGGGAGCCATTCAGGAAGCGCGAACCGGTGCAGCCCGCCCCGTAGCGGTGCAACGCCCGGGTCGCCGCTTCCAGCACCTTCGGATGGTGGGTCAGGCCCAGATAGTTATTCGAGCCGAGCATGATCCGCTTCTGCCCGTCGATGGTGACGACGGTGTCCTCGGATTCGGAGATCGGCTTGAAGTAGGGGTAGAGCCCGGCCGCCTGAATCTCGCGGGCCTGGGTGAACTGACGACACTTGTCGAAGAGCATCACCTGGGCCTCCTGCGTGGGGTGCGTCTCAGTGGCCACGGTTCCTCGCGGAGTGACGGGTGGAACTTCGAGTGGGATGGGGCCTAAGTTGTTCATGGGCCAACGGGGAAAGCTATGACTGACGGCAGGGGGAGACAAGGCGAGCGACGCCCCTCGGGGGCTGGGTGGCGAGGGGGGCTTCGGCCTCTGCTCGGGACCTGCCTTGCCCTGTTGGTGGGTGTGCCGGTGGCCGCGCAGTACCCCCGCGCCCGGGTCGGCCAGTTCGAGGTGCGCGGCTTTGACATCGCCCCGGACGGTGCGTGGCGACGCGCCACGTCCCGGGTTGCGGCCACCCGCGAGGCGTTGCTCCGGGACGGCGGCCTCGCACGGCTGAACGCCAACGATGCCTCCCTGCGGGTGACGGGGGCCTACTTCGTGCCGGTCATCCCGATCGCCTTCCGCGACGTGGTCCCGCCCTTTCCGGCAACGGATTATCAGCAGGTCCTCTTCGCAGCCGCTCCAGTCGGGCAGGCGTGGAGTCTCACGACCTTCTATGCCGCCCAATCGCGCGGGCGGATCACGCTCAATGGGTCGGTCTTCGACTGGGTCACACTGGACAGTGCCGCCGCCTTCTACGAGGACGGCTGCAACGGCATCGGCGTGAACGGCCCCTGTCCGGCGCGTTCGCGAAGCCGGATGGCCGATCTGCTCCTCGGCGCGCTCAACGCGGTGTCGTTGCAGAGCGACAGCGCCACCGTCTGGGCCGCCTATGACAACGATGGTCCCGATGGGCTCCCGAACTCCGGGGATGACGACGGCACGGTCGACTTCGTCACCTTCCTGCAGGCACGCGTTGATGGCGCCTGCGGCGGCAGCGGGCTTTGGGCGCACCGGTTTCGCATCGCCGGTTGGAACGGCGGGCAGGCATACACCACGCGCACACCGCGGCGTGGCCCTGGCGGCGGCGTCATCCCCGGAAGCTTTCTGCGGGTGAACTCCTATACGCTGCAGAGTGCGGTTGGCGGCAACACCGCGTGCACCGCCGGACAGATCATGCCGGTGGGGACCGTCGCGCACGAAACCGGTCACGCCTTCGGGCTGCCCGACCTGTACGATACCGATGCCGCGTCGAACACCGAGGGGATCGGCGAGTGGGGGCTGATGGGGGCAGGCAATTATGCCCGGCCGTGGTCGCCTGCCTCCTTCGACGCCTGGTCGCTGGTGGAGTTGGGGTGGGTCACGGTCGAGACGCTCGTCAGCGGCGTGGAGCGCTCGGTCCCAGCGGTGCAAGCGGCGGACACCGTCTACTACGGATCGACCGCCGACCCCTCGACGTATCTGCTACTCGAGAATCGCCAACGGCTCGGCAGTGACACGGCGATGATGAACCCGGCGTTCAGTCGGGCCAAAGGACCTGGGCTGTTGATCTGGCAGATTGACGCCGCGCGCGTCGCGGCCGGCCGTGGTGCGAATACGATCAACAGCGGCCTCAGCCAAGGGGTGGCGCTGGTCCAGGCGGATGGACTCAACCAGCTCCGTTCGGCCTTGTCGGCCGTGATGAATCGCGGTGATGCCGGCGATCCGTTCCCGGGCATCACCGCCAATCATGATTTCGGACTCGCCACGCTGCCACAGGCGGCGCGCGTCGACGGCCTCCCGCTGCAGATTCGCGTCGATCGGATCACGACCGAGGCCGATGGCCGAGTGCGCTTCCGGTACGTCCGCCGCGCCCCGACCGTGATTGCCTCGCGCGCCGTGCAGGCGCGCGTGCGGGTGAACGGCGTGAGCAGTCAGAGTTATCGCGAGGTCTTCGCCCCTGGGGAGGGGATCACGGTCACGGCCGATTCGATCCAGCTGAGCTTCGACGGACGCAGTGCGCTGCGGTGGCTCCGCTGGAGCAATGCCGGTCCCCGGACGCAGGCGCTGGTGACGCGCACCGGGCCCCCCGATTCCCTCTTCGCCGACTTTGCAGCGACGCACCGGATGCGGGTCGCGGTGAACGGCCCGGGGGTCGTCAGCTCGTCGATCGCAGGCGTGGTTGGCGTCGGGGCCTTC
>JBBQJU010000020.1:0-19034 GCA_038326215.1 Gemmatimonadales bacterium
CTCAACTCCCGCACCGTCGAGGAACTCCTCGCGGAGCTCGGGCTCGACCTGCGCGCGGTCGTTGTCGAACACAATCGTGTCATCATCCGCCGGCCCGCCCTCGCGAGCACGCCGCTCGCCGAGGGGGATGTGGTGGAGATCGTTCATTTTGTCGGAGGTGGCTGAATGCTGGAGATTGCCGGCGTCACCTTTCGGTCCCGCCTCATGGTGGGCACCGGAAAGTACCGCACCAATCAGGAGATGACCGAGGCGATCACCGCGTCGGGAGCCGAGGTCGTCACGGTCGCGGTGCGTCGCGTGAATCTTGACCGCAACGCCGAGGAGGGGATTCTGCATCACCTCTCACCGGAGCACTTCTTCCTGCTGTCGAACACCGCCGGCTGCTACAGCGCCGACGAGGCGATCCGCTACGCGCGCCTCGGCCGCGAGGCCGGCTTCAATGATTTCGTGAAGCTCGAAGTGATCGGCGATCAGGCCACGCTGCTACCAGACACCACCGGGCTGCTCGAGGCCACCAAGGTGCTGGCGAAGGAAGGATTCAAGGTCCTCGCCTACACCAACGATGACCTGATCACCGCGCTGCGCCTCGAAGAGGCCGGTGCCGTCGCCGTGATGCCGCTGGCGTCGCCGATCGGCTCGGGGCTCGGCCTGCTCAATCCCTATTTCATCCGGACCATCAAGACGCGCCTCTCGGTGCCGATCATTGTCGACGCCGGCGTCGGGACCGCGTCGGATGCCTGCCTCGTCATGGAACAAGGCGTCGATGGCATCCTGATGAACACCGCCCTCGCCGAGGCCACCGACCCGGTCGGGATGTCGCACGCGATGCGCCTGGCGGTCGATGCCGGCCGGGCAGCATACTTGGCGGGCCGCATGCCGCGCCGCGAGGTCGCGATTCCGTCCTCGCCGACGACCGGGATGCTCGACTGACCGATCGTGGACTCGCGCCCCGCCGCGCCGCGCTCGGCATCCTCGCCGCGGTGCGGCGCGGCGTGCCCTTTGACACCGCCCTCACCCGCGGCCTCGGCACGCTGCCCGAAGTCGATCGTCGACTCGCGCATGAACTGGCCGCCGGCGTGCTGCGCCAAGCCGCGTCACTCGATGCGCTGCTCGCGACCTTCATCAAGCGCGGCCTCAACTCGGTCGACGGCCCCAGCCTCGAGGTGCTGCGGCTCGGCGCCTATCAGCTGCGCCACCTTGATCGAGTCCCGCCGCACGCCGCCGTCGCGACCTCGGTCGATCTCGCCGGCGAAGTGGCCGGCGAGCGTCTCCGCGGCTTCGTCAATGCCATTCTCCGGAAAGTCGCGGCGGTCGGACGCGAGGTCACCCCCGATCCAGTACAGGACGACGTCGCGCGCCTCTCGGAGGCGTGGTCCCATCCCGCTTGGCTGGTGGCCCGTTGGATCGCGCGCTTCGGGGTCGATGACACCGAAGGGTTGCTCGAGTGGAACAACAGTCATCCGCCGTTGGTGGTGCAGGCCGCCCGGGTGACGCAGGGCGATCTGGCGCGACTCTTCGCCGAGGCCGGGATCGCCTCCTTCCCGGCGCCGTTCGAAGCGGGACTCGTCGTGGACGAGACACGGCCGACGCTCCTGCCGGGTTATGACGCCGGTGACTTTTTTGTGCAGGACACGGCGCAGGCGTTGGTGGTGCGATTCTGCGCGTTCGGTGCAGGGGCCGTCATCTTCGATGCCTGCGCCGCCCCGGGCGGGAAGACCCTCGGCCTCACCCGTCACGCCGTGCGCGTGATCGCGGCCGACCTCGGGCGCCGCCGGGTACCGCGACTCCGCGAGAACCTGTTGCGCGCTGGCCTCGGCCATGAACATGTGATCATGGCGGATGCGCTCCATCCCCCGATTCGGCCGGTCATGGCCTACCTGCTCGACGCCCCCTGCCTGGGGACCGGGACCTTTGCCCGACACCCCGATGCGCGGCTCCGCGTCCGCGAAGGCGCCCTCGAGCGACTGGCCGCCGAACAACGGCAATTGCTGGAGGCCGCCGCCGATCGAGTGGCCGTTGGCGGGGTGCTAACTTACGCCACCTGCTCGCTCGAACCGGAGGAGGACGAGCTCCAGATCGATGCGTTTCTGGAGCGGCATCCCGAGTTCGAGCGTCGTCCGCCCGCAGAGTTCCCGGCCGAGCTGCTCACCCCGGCCGGTGACCTGCTGCTGCTGCCGCAGCACCACGGAATGGATGGTGCCTTCGCGGCGAGGATGGTGCGCACGGCATGAGCGAGGGTTGGCATCGACGCCCAGCGGTGGGACTCGGCCTGATCCTGTTCGTGGCCGCGGTGGCAGGTTACTGGTCCTCCTGCGTGCTGTATCCCGCGCGCCTGGTGCCGGAGCGCGAGGAAGTGCCGGCGCTCCGGGGGCTGGAGCAGGAGGAAGCGATGGCACGTCTCACCGCGCAGGCGCTGCGTGGGCGCGTGGTCGACACGGTGGCGGATGGCGAAGCGCCCAACGGCAGCGTCGCGTGGCAGTCGCCGGCGCCGGGCACCATCCTGCCGCAGGGGTCGCTGGTGCGGCTCGCGCTGAGTGGGGGGCCACCACCGATCGCCGTGCCGGATCTCGAGGGTTTCGACGTCGCGCTCGCCGGGAATGTGCTGCGTGCCGTCGGGCTGACGCTCGGGCCGCTCGACACGGTGCCAAGCGGAGCCGAGGTGGGAACGGTGGTCCGCACAACCCCGCCAAGTGGCGTGGCCGCACTACTCGGGCAGCCGGTCGGGTTGAGTGTGAGTCGTGGCCTGGCCGTCATTGCGGTGCCGAACGTGGTGGGGCGTACCCTGGACTCGGCACGCGATCGACTGGCGGCCGTCGGCCTGCGGGTCGGCGCCCTGACGCAACGATTCGACGGAGCACCCGGCACGGTGATCGAACAATCACCTGCTGCCGGGACCTTGGTCACCAAAGGACAGCCGGTCGCGCTGTCCGTGAGTGGAGCGATGGAGTGAGCATTCAGATTGCCCCGAGCGTGCTGAGCTGTGACCTGGGCCGCCTGCGTGAGCAGATCGCACAGGCCGAGGCCGGCGGTGCCGCGTGGCTGCACGTCGACGTGATGGACGGCCACTTCGTCCCCAACCTGACCTTCGGCGCGCCGATCATCCGCGCGCTGCGCAAGCTCAGCACCCTGCCGATCGACGTCCACCTGATGGTCGAACGGCCGGAGCAGTATCTCGCGGAGTACGCCGATCTCGGCGCTGCCGTGTTCGCCTTCCACCCGGAATCGACGGTGCACGTCCAGCGCCATCTCGCCGCGGCCCGCGAGCGCGGGATGAAGGCCGGGCTGGTGCTCAATCCGTCAACGCCGGTGTCGCTGCTCGAGGAAGTCATCGACGACCTCGACCTTGTGCTGATCATGTCGGTGAATCCGGGCTTCGGCGGCCAGGGCTATCTGTCGGCCTCGACGGGAAAGATCAAGCGCGTACGCGAGTTGCTCGATCGCCATGGTCGGCAGGACGTCATCCTGGAAGTCGACGGCGGCATCACGACCACGACCATCCGCGCCGCAGTGCAGGCCGGCGCGGATACCTTCGTCGCGGGGACCGCCGTCTTCGGGCAACCCGACATCGCGGAGGCCGTGCGCGCGCTGCACCGGGCCGCAGATGGGGCGGAGGCATCATGAATCGGCAATGGATGCTGGTGATCGGCGTGGTGGCCGCCATCGGCATTGGCGCGACGGTGATGGTGCGCAACGCGCCGCCGCGCATCGAGGTCGGCGCCATGGCCCCGGACTTCACGGTGACCAATCTCGCGACCAACACGCCGGTGTCCCTGCGGACGGCCTATCGCGGCAAGGTGACGCTGGTGAACATCTGGGCCACCTGGTGTGGTCCCTGCCGCGAGGAAATTCCGGCGCTCGACTCGCTCTACCGCGCGCTGGCCCCGAAGGGGCTCCGCATTGCCGCGATCTCCGTCGACCAGGGCGCCGCGGCCGACGTCGTGAAGTTCATGAACGAGTTCCACGTCACCTTCGATGTGCTCCACGATCCCAAGGGCGCGATCCAGGAACTGTACCAGTCGCCGAAGGTCCCGCAGAGCTACCTCATCGGCCGTGATGGTCGTTTCGTCCGGATCGTCTACGGCTCCCATCCCTGGGCCTCACCAGGCAATCGGAAGATCATCGAGCAGTTGCTCAGCGAGCCGGCGGGCGGGTCGGAGTGAGTTCATCGCCGGCACGGTCCTGGGCCGCCGTCCTTCTGGTCGCAGGCGGCCTCGGCCTCGGCGCTTGGGCATTGACCCGGTATGCCGCGCCCGCCGAAGGCGCGGACATCGGCGACCGCGCACCGGATTTCCGGGTTGAGCGCGTCATGCAGGGCGACTCGATCGGCTTGCGCACGGCCTACGCCGGTCAGGTGGTGCTGGTGAACCTCTGGGCGACCTGGTGCGGCCCCTGCCGCAAGGAGATGCCGTCGATGCAGGCGGCGTTTCAGGCCTATCAGGCACGCGGCTTCCGGATCGCGGCGGTCTCCCTCGACGAGGGCGATACCGCGCCGGTGCGCGCCTTTGCCACCGAGCTCGGGCTCACCTTCGACGTGTTGCAGGACCGGAGCAATCGGAGCCAGGAGATCTTCCAGGCCATCGGCTTGCCGCACAGCGTGCTGATCGGCCGCGATGGCCGGGTGAAGTGGATCGCCCTCGGCGCCGAGGAGTGGACCTCGGCCGAGAATCGCGCGCGGATCGAGGCCCTCCTCGCCGACGGGGAGTAGCATGCGCGTCCTCGCCCTCGAGACGTCGTGTGACGAAACCTCGGCCGCCGTGGTGCGGCGTGAGGCGGGCATCACCACGCTCGACGGGCTCGCCATCCTCTCCCAGGACGTCCACCGGATCTTCGGCGGCGTGGTCCCCGAACTCGCCTCGCGTGCGCACCTGGCCACGGTCGGGCCGGTGGTTGACCAGGCACTCGCCGAGGCGCAGTGTACGCTGGCCGACATCGATGGCATCGCGGTCACCTGCGGCCCCGGTCTCCTCGGTGCACTGCTGGTGGGCGTGACCTGGGCCAAGACCGTGGCGTGGCGCGAGGGATTACCGCTCGTCGGGGTCCACCACCTCGAAGGACATCTCTTTGCGCCAACGCTCGAGGATCCGACCGTCGAGCCGCCCTTCACGGCCCTCCTGGTGAGCGGTGGCCACACCATGCTGCTCGACGTGCCCGCCTGGGGCGACTATCGTCTGCTGGGCCAGACGCGCGACGACGCCGCCGGTGAGGCCTTCGACAAAGTCGGCGCACTGCTCGGGCTCGAGTATCCCGCGGGTGCAGCGATCGAGCGGCTCGCCGCCACCGGTGATCCGACACGATTCACCTTTCCCCGACCTCTGCTGAAGGGTGTGCCCCCGGCCGACCAGTTCGCCTTCTCGTTCAGCGGATTGAAGACCGCCGTGTTGCGCGCCGTGCAACAGAGTGACGATCTCGAGCGTGATCGCCCCCATCTCGCGCGCGGCTTCCAGGATGCGGCGATCGCGGTGATGGTCGCCAAGACGGTCTCGGCGGCGCGGGCGCATCAGCGGTCGCTGATCGTGCTTGGCGGCGGGGTCGTCTGCAATCGCATCCTCGCCGCGGCGATGCGCACGGCGGCCGAGGGCGTGGCACGGGTGGCCGTCGCAACGCCACGACTCAACACCGACAACGCGGCGATGATCGGCGCCGCCGGGGCGTGGCGGCTCAGCGCCGGCGAACGCCACGGCGTCGACCTCGAACCGCGCGATACCATTTCGCTGCCTGGACTCACGGCCCCTCTCGGAGCGTGACATGATCACCGCCTATCCCCTCAAGTTCATGATCGGCTCTTTCGCCATCACCGGCTTCGGCCTGCTGATGATGCTCGCCTTTCTCACGGCGGCGTGGATCGCCGACCAGGAGGGGCGGCGACTCGGCTTCACACCAGACTACGCCGGCGACATGGTGATGGGGGCGGTGATCGGCGGCATCGTCGGGGCCAAGCTCTGGTACGTGGCGCTCTTCGGCGCGGACGCCCTCTTCTCGCGTGGCGGACTCGTCTGGTATGGCGGCTTCGTCGGCGGCACCCTCGGCGTCATCCTCATGGGGTGGTGGCGCAAGGTGCCGATCCGCTGGACGATGCACCTGATCGCGCCGGCGCTCGCCGCGGGCTACGCGGTGGGCCGCGTCGGCTGCTATGTCGTCGGCGACGACTACGGCCGCCCGACCACGCTCCCCTGGGCCGTTGCCTTCCCCGACGGCGAACCACCGACCCGTGCAGTGACGATGGCGACACAGTTCGGCGTCACCCTCCCCGCGGGCACAGCCCCCGACGCGATCCTCGCCGTCCACCCGACGCAGCTCTACGAGGTGACGCTGATGCTGATCGCCTTCGCGGTGCTCTGGCGCTGGCGGTTGTCGCCACGCGGCACCGGCTGGCTCTTCGGGGCGTATCTCCTCTTCGCGGGCGTTGAGCGGTTCGTCGTCGAGATCCTTCGGGCGAAGGATGATCGCTTCCTCGGGGTCTTCACCATCGCCCAACTCATGTCGATCGTGCTGATGATCACTGGCAGCGCGGTCATCGCGACGTTGAGCAAAAAGGGGACAATTGCACCCGGAATTTGGCTGGAAAAGGGAGCGCAAAAGCGGTGATTCCCGCGCTCTTGACAGCTTTCCGGGAGATGCGTAACGTAGGACCACGATGGCGTTGCTGGTGACGCCGCAACGAGAAAGTCCTAGGGCGAAGAAGGGTGAAGCGGGCACATCTGTTCGTCTTCGTAAACTCAGGGGGCGCTCTAGGACCTCCCAAACAGAACCGCCCGGCCGAGTTGGCCGGGCGGTTCTGTTTGGGATCGTTGGTCCTGCAATTTACGACTTCTCGACCGCCGCCTCCACCACCGTCTGCTTCAACCGCTCCACTTCGCCGCGAATCGCTGCGAGGTCGCCTTCCATCCGCTCGAGTGAGCGGAGCACGGCCTTCTCCACCCCGGGTCCATCGGCCACCGAGCCGCGCATCGGATCGTCCTGTGGGGCCACGGCGACCAAGGCCGCCGCCGCACCACGCGCGGCGTCACGCGGGCGCTGGACAAGGAAGATCCATGCGAGGGCCGCCACGGCGAGGACGGCGAGCAGTCCCTGCGCGAGCATCGATTCCACGGTCGGATAGATGCCGAGCGCCGGCAGCCGCGGCCAGCCGTTCAGCATGGTGGTCGGCAACGTATCACCCGCCTGCAACTCGGCCACGGCCTTGCCGGCGAAGACAAACGCGGTGTAGTAGAGGAAGCCCGAGGTGACCGCGAAGAAGGGCTTCAGCGGAAGCCGCACGCCGTAGCGATTGATGGCGACATAGACGATGGCCAGCACGACGCTGCCGACCGCGATGCCGACGACCACGGGCACGAATGAGCCGGTGCCGCCCGAGAGGAAGAGGGCCTTGTAGAAGAGCACCGTCTCGAACCCCTCGCGATAGACGGCGAGGAACGCCGCCGAGGCGAGGGCAAAGGCCGAACCGCCCGAGACGGCTTCCTGCATCTTGTCCTTCACGAAGGCATTCCACTTCTGCACTTCCATCTTCGACAGCAGCCAGTAGCTGACGTAGAAGAGCACGCCGACGGCCGCGACCATCGTGAACCCTTCCATCGTCTCCTGATGGCTCGGCGAGAGGGCAAACACCGTCTCGAGCAGCACGGCGGTCAGCAGCGAGAGGGCCACGGCGGCGCCGACGCCGATGTGGATGTCGCGACGACGATGTCCCGCCCCGACGCGCGAGAGGAACGCCATCAACGCGCCGATGATCAGGATCGCCTCGAGCCCCTCGCGCAGCATGATCATCAGCGATTGCACGAAGAGATTGGTCGTCGAGACCTTGTCGCTGATGACCCGCTCCGCCTGCTCCAGTTCGGCACCGAGCGTCCGCGCGAGGCCATCGAGCTCCGCCGCCGTGGCGCCGCCGCCAGCCCGGGCCCGCAGCGTGGCGAACGAAGTCTCGAGTTTGGTGGCAAGCGCCGGGTCGCGGCTCCGGACGGCGCGCTCGACCTTCTCGAAGGCGAGGTACGCGTCGAAGGCTGCCGTCACCGCGTCGGCGTTGCGGCCCTCGCCGGCAAGGGTCGTCGACTCCGCGACCTTGCCCCGCACCGCGGTGAAGACGCCCTCGATCATGGTCGTCTCGTCCTCGGTCGCCTGGTAGCTGCGCACAGCCGACAGCTGGGCCGGTGTGGCGCCGTCCCCGAGGGCGGCGAGAAGCTCGGTGTCGCTCAGCTTCGCGACGGCAGCGAAGGTCCGCATCCGTTCCGGGACGTCGCCGCTCGGGGCGACCTGCCGGAGCGTGGAGGCGTAGACGGCGAGCGCCCAGCGGTCCTCGAGCGGAAGCCGGCTCTCGAAGGCGGGCATCGCCGTGCCGTTCACGCCCATGGTGATGCGCTGGTAGAAGCTGAGCGGTGTCGCCGCCATCAGCCCGGCGGCGTCGGCAAGACTTGGCGGCGGCGGTCGCAGCGCGCGCCCGGCGGGGCCGTCGCCCTTGCCAGCCGCACCATGGCAGGCCGCGCACTCGCGCTGGAACAGCTCGCGGCCGCGCGCCAGCGAGGGCGTCCGCTCCGGCATCTCGATCAGGACCACCTGCAGGCTGCTGGCGAGGGCGTCGGTGAGGCCCCGCACCGCGAGGTCAACCGAATCGGGGGCGCCGGTCCGCTCGACGAGGCCGAGGGCCCGTTCGAGCCCCGAGACGGTTGGCCCGGCCGCGATCGTGGGGAGCAGCTTCGCCGTCCGGATCGCCTCGTTGAGGAAGAGCCGGGCCTCCTCGACTTCCGCGGCCGCGACGATTTTCCCGCCGACCACGCCGATGCGGTACTCCTGGGCGGCCAACTGCGCAGACGCCGCGACCCGCCGGGCAACCACCGCGGAATCGGTGGATGCGCCCGAGGGAAGCGCCAACAGGAGAGCTGCATAGATGAGATTCATTCTCAAACGCTTTGAAAGAGTCGCAAGAAAGTAGAGCGCGGAAGTCGGAATGGGAAGGGAGGACGGCGAACGGAGATCGGCGAACGGCGAACAGCGTCCTGTCGAGCCACGCGCGGTTCGCGGATCGCTGTTCGCCAGTCGCCGTCACCCCTCCAGAATCGCGACCGCCGCCGCGACATCGCGGCTGTGACTGAGGGAGAGGTGCACGGTGACCTGGTGCGGGGCGATCAGGTCGGCGGCACGGCCGGTGAGGACCGCCTCGGGCCGTCCGTCCGGGAGGCGCCGCACCCCGATCTCGCGCCAACCGACGGCGCGGGCACCGGGGAGCACCTGGAGTGCCTTGTAGACCGCCTCCTTGGCGGCCAGACGCGCCGCGAAGGCCGGGGCTGGGTCACCGAGGCTGTCGAGGTACTGGCGCTCCTCAGCGGTCAACGTGCGCGCCAGGATGCGTTCGCCGTGCCGCGCGAGGAGCGCCCGCGCCCGGGGGAGTTCCACGACGTCGAGCCCGAGTCCGATCACGGCCATGGCAGATTCCAGAAAGCGGAGTGCACCGGGCGGAACCACTCGGGCGGGGTGAGCTGGCCTCCGAGCCATGCCGAGGCAATGGTCAGCACGATCGCGAGGCCGCCGACCAACGCCACGGCCGGGCCGAGCGGTCGACGCCAGGCGGCGAGCGCGGCCGCGCGCTGCCGCCAAACACGCCGCTCGATCACCGCGACCGCCTCCGTTTCGTCCCACGCGGCCTCCAGCGCTGCGCCGCGCGCGCGACGACTCAACGGGTCGCTCCCTGCGGCGGCGAGCCGCTCCAGCGGCATCGCGCACGCCAGCAACCGATTCAGCAGCGCCTCGCCCTGCTCGGCCGTCGGGAGCTGCGTTCGGAGCCGGGCAGCCGGATAGCGCGCCTCGCGCCCGGCGCCTTCGATCCACTGGGTGGCCTCGGCCACCAGCTGATCGCGGACGGTCTGGGCCGCCTCGGCGAAGGCGGCTTCCCAGGCGGCGTGATCGAGTTGCCCGGAGGCCGCGACCGTGACCAGCCGATCGAGCATGGTCAACCGCACCGCATCGAAGGGCGCCCCGGATCCAGGGAGCGCCAACCGACCAAGGTCCGCTGATAGCGGCGCGGTCAGAAGATGGCCTGCAACACCGCTTCGGTGTCGGCCAGCGTCTCGAACGCGGCGTAAGCCCCGGCGGCGAGCAATTCCTCGCGCGAGTACGCGCCGGTGGCCACGCCGATGGCCCGCGCGCCGATCGACTCGCCGCAGGTGACGTCTGCCGGCGTGTCCCCGAGGATCACGACCTCGACGCCCGAGGGGACGCGCCCGAAAAGCGCCTCGGCGCGTTGCGCGGCGATCGGCGGCAGATCTGGCCGATGGGCACTGTCGGAGCCATAGGCGCCGACCGTGAAGCGATCGAGCGCGAGGCCAGCAGCGCCGAGTTTGAGCGCGGCGCCGCGGACGATGTTGCCGGTGAGGAGCCCGACGACCGCGGCAGGACGCCCAGCCAGTGCATCGAGCAGCGGCACAATCCCCGGCAGTGCCTGCACCCGGTCAGTGCGCAGTGACACCTCCCGCTCGAGGTAACTGAGGTAGCGATCGAGCAGGTCGCGCGTGCGCTCGGGCGTCGCGCGCTCGGGCGCGCCAGCGGCGGTATAGAGTTCGCCGACGATCTGCGGGTCGGTCTTGCCATCGAAGCGCACCGCGTCGAAGAAGCCGAGATCGGCGAACTCCTCTGCAAAGGCCGCCTGGATGGCGTGCCGCCCGGCGGACGCGCTCTGCAGCAGGGTGCCGTCGATGTCGAAGAGGACGAGTCGGCGCATCAGGTCAGGCGACGCACGGCGACCAGCCGCTCAAGCAGCGGCGCGGCACGACTGCCCTCGGTGCAGGACTCGCGGGTGACGCGACCTGTCGCGACGGTGCTGTGCACGATCGCGTCCTCGCCCGCCTGAATGGCCACGTGGGTGATGCGGTCGCTGTCGGCACCGCGGAAGAAGAGCAGATCATCGGCACGGCGCTCGCCCAGCTCGATGCGCTGTCCCATGTCGACCTGCTGCCGCGCATCACGGGGCAGTGGAATGCCGCGGGCCAGAAAAGTGGTCTGCACCAGCCCGGAGCAATCGATTCCCGAGGCGGTGACGCCGCCCCAGAGGTAGGGGGAGCCGGCGAACTCGCGCCACGCCCAGGTCGACGGGGCCTGCGCCAGACTCGCGAGGATCACGTCGCCGTAGGGACGCACCGAGCCGCCGAGGATCTCGCCGACATCGCCATCGGGGAGGCGGGCCCGCGAGCTGCCCTCGAGCAGCAGCCGAGCCCGGTGGGGGGCCCGGATCGCCATCCCGGTGCTGTCCCGCAGCAGCGCGCCCTCCGACCATGCCGCGGTGGAGAGCCACGCCTCGACATCGCCAATCTGCAGACGACGGACGTAGCCCTCGTGTACCCAGCCGTCATAGGCGTCGAGGATCGTGCGAATCCGCAGCATCGGGCCGTGATGGTCGACCACCTCGGCGCCCTCCCCCAGCACCAGCTGCGTCACCTGTTCGGCGGCGAGCGAGGGCGTCGCGAGCACCGGCACGACCGCGGCCGTGGCGAGCAGCGCGTTCACTCGCCCTTGGCCTTCGCCACGCACTCGCGGCACAGCGTGACGCCGCGAATGGTGCAGACCAGGCAGACGAAGGTGCCGCACGACTCGCACGGGTACCCTTCGGAGGCGCGCTCCTCGCGGCCGCAGGCGCGGCAGAGCATCGCATCCCGTTCGCGCACGGGGGGCCGGGGCTGCGTGGTGGCCATCAATGCGGGATCGCGTAGCGCTTGATCTTGGCGATCAGCGTGGCGCGGGAGATGCCGAGTTCAGCGGCCGCGCGCGTGCGGTTCCCGCCGTGATGCTTGAGGGTGCGATCAATGTGCATGCGTTCGACTTCCTCCATCGTCAGCGGATTGTGGCGCCGATCGAAGGGTCCGCCCTTCGCCCGGAACTCCCCGGGCAGGTGTTCGGCGCCAATCGCCTCGGCACCACGCGCCAGCAGCATCGCCCGCTCAAGCACGTTGTGCAGTTCCTGCCCGTTCCCGGGCCAGCCGTAGCCGAGGAGCCGCTCCAGCGCATCGTCGGTCAGCAGCGTCGGCGATCCCGGCGCCGCCCGGGCGAGCTGGCGGAGATCGCGGCGGATCAGCCCGAGCAGATCCTCGCGGCCGCGCTCGCGGAGGGGTGGCACCACGAGCGGCATGACATTCAGCCGGTAGTAGAGATCTTCGCGCAAGCGGCCGGAACTCACCAGCGCCGAGGGTACCTGGGCTGTGGCGGCGACCAGCCGGATGTCCGCCGAAATTTCGCGTGTTCCCCCGATTCGGCGGAAGGTCTGCTGTTCGAGGACCCCGACAAGGGTCCCCTGCAGCGGCCCCGGCAGATCGCCGATTTCGGTCACGAAGATCGTGCCACCGTCGGCGATCTCGAGCATACCCTGACGCCGATCGCCCTCGCCCGACGTCCCGTCGCCCCCTTCCCGCCCGACCAGCAGTGTCTCGAGCCACTCCGGATCGCCGGCCCCGTCAGTGAGTTCGAGAAACGGCTCGCTCGCCCGCGGTGAGGCGTCGTGCAGCAGCCGGGCGATCTCCGCCTTCTCCGTCCCGTGCTCCCCCTGAATCAGGACCGGCGTGCTGTCGCTTCGCGCCAGCACGGTCAGTTGGCGGGCGACTTCCTTCATCATCGGCGATCCACCCAGCGCCTCGAAGCCCTCGATCGCGATCCCGCGCCCGATCAGACTGCGATTCACCCGGCGCAACCGCCCCTTCTCGGCCGCGCGCTCGACGACCGCGAGCAGGTGCTCCAGCTCGACCGGCTTCACCAGGAAGTTTTCGGCCCCGCTCCGCATGGCCGACACCGCCGCGGCCACGTCATTGTCGCCGGTGAGCAGCACGACCGCCGTGTCCCGACCGCGCAACTGCTCCAGCACCTCGAGCCCGTCCATCCCCGGCAAATTGAGATCGAGAAGGACCACGTCGGGGAGCGAACGCGCGAACGTCGCGAGCCCGGCCTCCCCGGTCAACTCGCGATAGACATCCCAACCGCGCTGCTCGAAGAACGCTCCGATGGTGCGGAGGATGAAGACGTCGTCATCGATGAGCAGAATCGAGCTGGGCATCCGGAGGCATCCTGACCTGGTAAACGTCACGGGTGAGCGACAGGCGATGATCGATCATCGCTGGTCGATTGATCCCCACACAGACAATATCACCCCGCCCGGGATTCTGCTGGCAGCATGACGGAGATCGCCCCCGGTACCACCGTGACGGTGAAGGGGGTCTCACCGCCACCCTCACCATCCATCTGGACGGGCTGCTCGCCCTCGAGCGCCCGCACGGAGATCTCCTTGCCGCGGGCATAGCCGACGAAGACATCCTTGCCGAAGGTCCCTTCCGCGTCGCGCAACAGGTCCCAGACCGCCCGCACCGACCCGCCGAACTTGTTCGCCTGAAAGACGACCAGATCGAGGTAGCCATCATGCGGCGAGATCCCGGCGCCCAGCTTCACCAGCGGCGGGATCACCTCCCCGCAATTCGCCACCATCAACATCGCCGCATCGAGCTGCTGTTCCACCCCATCCACGGTCACCAGAAAGGGGACACTGCGGATCTCGGGGATGATACGCAGCGTGGTGGCGACGTACGCCATCATGCCCCATTTGTGCTTCATCGCCGACTCGGTCTCGACCATCACGCGGGCATCGACGCCCGCGCCGCAGGCGACGGCGAAGTAGTGCACGCCGTCCGGTCGTTCCATGCGCCCGAGGTCGAGGCGCGTCGGTGTGCCGCGCACCATCAGTTCGGCGGCCTTCACCGGATTGGTCGGGAGTCGCAAGTTACCGGCGAGCAGGTTGCCGGTCCCGCCCGGCAGCAGGCCGAGGGCGACGTCGGTCCCCACCAAGGCGGCCGCCGCCTGCATCGTCGTGCCGTCACCGCCGAACACAGCCACCACATCGACGCCCTGCGCCACGCCGTATTCGGCCAGGCGGCGCGCATCGCCCGGGCCACCGGTGGCGAGCACTTCCACTGACCACCCCGCGCCCGTCATGACCTGTTCGATCCGCCGCACCGTCACGGCCGCGGTGCGGGCGGCATTCGGATTGGCAATCAGGATGGCCTTGGTCACCTCAGTATTCCCGTTCCCAGAGCAGGTCGGTGCCGAACTGGTAGCGTCGTGGCAGCAGCGTGCTCGCCGTGTTGGCCTGGCAGGTGCCAACCGGTTCCGCGGACGCCTTCAGGCGGAATTCGCGCGACAACCGATACTCGATCGATGCGCCCAGGTTGTTGCGCGAGAAGACCGGACTGTTCGACCCGCCGCCGGTGCAGAAGCCGGCGTTGAAGGTGGCGAAGAAGCGGCGCGACAACTGGAACCCGGCCAGCAACTGCGTCAGACTCGGCCCTTGCTGCCCCTGCTGCAGGAATCCGGAGCGCACTTCGAGCAGATCGATGCCGAGACTGGTTTCCGTCACCAGCCGGGACAACTCGCCGGTGACCGCCCCGAGGAGCAGCGATTGGGCCGTCGAGGCTACCTGCGCCCGCTGATTGCCCCCGAGCTGACCCTGCGGCAGCCCGAACATCAGCAAGGAGATCAGGTCGCGATCCGGGAGATTCCGGCCAGGACTCGTCAGGGTGAGGCGCGGGACCTGAATGCTCCCCTCGATGTGCGCCACGATCGGCACATCCTCGCCGTCCACGGTGTGGACGATGTGCCGCGCCTGCAGGTCAAGTTCGGCGTTCAGGTCCGGCGATCCATAGTAGCTGACGGTGCCGCTCTCGACCGTGAAGTCCCGTGCCGGCAGGTAGGGGATCTTCAGCGTGTAGGTGCCACGCGGTGCCGTGAAGGTGCCCGCCAACCGGTATTGCCGACGGCTCTTCTCGATGGTGACCGCGCCCTCGAGCTGCACGTTGGCTTCGCTCGAGCGGAGCCAGACATCGCTGCCCAGACGGAAGCGCAGCCCTTCGATCCGGAGCGAGTCCAGAAAACGGTTCTGGAACCCCGCGCCGAGCCGCTGGCGCCGGAGCGCGAGCGTATCGACGAGATCGAGAAAGGCGGGGTCTTCGAGATTGACGATGTCCTTGGTGACCAGGTCGGCGAAGTAGAGCACGCTGCCGGAGAGCGTGCCCGAACCGCGCAGCACCGGGCGGGCGATCGGGCCGCGCAGCGTGATGTTCAGCGCTTCGGCGCGGAGCTTGAGGTAGTTGGGGACATTCATCGCCAGGAAGCCGCTGGCGTCGAACGTCAGATCCAGCACCGGGCTCGTCAACTGGTCGAACCGGATGCTCCCGGTGGTGCGCAGCGTGCCGCCATCGCCGCCCATCGAGAGCGAATCGAGGAGCAGGGAGTCGCCGCTGAAACGCGCCCAGCCGTTGACCTGATCGTAGATGGTGCCGAGCGATGGCAGGCGCATGCGGCCATCGCGGACGACGAGCGAGCCACCGAGGCGCGGGGCGGCCCATGTCCCGCTGCCCTGCAAGTCGAGCTGCACGGTGCCGGTGGCATTCCGGATGTTCGGGGTAAAGGCCTCGAACACCGCGAGGTCGACCGAGTCCGCGCGCGCCGAGATCGCAATCGGCCCGGCGAGCTTCCGTTCGTTTCGCGCGGCGAGTGCCAGATCGAAGGGCACCGCGATGTCGACATCGAGCATCGCGTCGCCGGTTCGCCAGAAGGTCAGGTGCGACCGCAGCATCTGCGATTGATAGTCGAAGGCCGCGCGGACCATCGGCGCCCGCACCGAGCCAAGCACCGGGCCGGTGATGGCGGCGCTTCCGCGCATCGTGGGCGTCTCGCGGGTGCCGCCCAGCCGCAGATCGAGCGCCGCGAGGCCGGCGACCGCGCTGGTGTCGCCCTGCATCAACCCGACCAGGTCCGCGAGGTCGAGGCCCACGGCGTTGGCCGTCATTGTCCCCGGGACATCGCCGGGAAAGCTGCCGAAGAGCGTGATCGCGCCGCTGCCATCCCGCGTGCGCAAGCTGAGCGTATCGTCGATCATCGCGAGGCCATCCGCGAGGCGGATCTGCGTGGGACGCTCGAGCCGCCACTGCTGCCGCGGGAAGGCAAGGGAGAGCGAATCGAGTGCGATCCGCTGTCGGATCGAGTCACCCTGCCACGCCCCCGCCGTCGCGAGCTGAAGACCATTGAGCGTTCCCTCGCCGGCGAAGGCGAGGGAGTCCGCACGACCGCGGAGTTGCACTGCCACCGCGCGGCCCAGCAGCGTGGCGTTGCCGAGCGAATCGGCGGTCAGCGCCAGGGTGAGACCCTTGGCCCCGAGGGAGTCCGCCGTGAGGTCGGCCCCCAACACGCCGACGCGCCACTGATCGAGCACGACATCTTCCGCGTCGAGCCGACCGACCACGGCCGCGCGGTCGAGGGAACCGTGCAGATCGAGGGTCAGCCGCGCCAGCCCATCCAGCGTGCGTGGCACCAGCGTGTCGCGGACGATCCCCGTGGCGGCCCGCAACAGCGAGTCGAAGGGTTGCAACGAGGCGGCCCATGCCTCGAGATGCAGCGAGCCGGAATCCGGGACCGCCCAGCCGATGGCACCCTGGCCGAGGATCTGCCCCTCCGGCCAGCGCACCGTCGCGCTATCCACCTGCAGCATGCCGGCGCGCGCCGCGAGCCGCAGCGTGGCCTGATCGAACGTCAGCCCACCGACGCGTGAGCGATCGAGGTCGAGCGCCACCGTGCCGTCGGGCGGGATCAGCGTGTCGATCGTGCCGCGCAGTTGCATCCGGCCATTCAGCGCCGTGGAACCACCCTTCCCCAGCAACGCATCGAGGTCGACGCGGCTGAAGGTCAGCGCCAGCGAGTCGGCGGCCCATCGCGGGGCCAGCGCGGTGATCCGGCCAACCGCGCGGACGGTGCCGAGATCGCCGGTGACATCGGCGTCGAGCCAGAGCGAGGCCAGCGAGCCGCTGGTGATGACCCGACCGGTCAGCCCGCCATGCGGGGTCAGCGAGGGATAGCCTGAGCGCAGTGCATCGAACGAGAGCCGGTCGAACGTCGCGTCCATCTCGACGCCGAGGGCCTCCTGCCGGGTGTCCAGGCGGACCGCCCCGAGGAGCCGCGACATCGCCTGATTGGGCGCCTGATGCTCGGCCAGTCCATCGAACCGCGCGTTCTGCCACGAGCCATTGAGCTGCCCGACCAGATGCAGCCGGCCCGGCAGCAGCATCGCCGGTACCACCCGGTGCACGGTGCCAAGCGCCACCGACGCATCGAGCAACTGGAAGCCGTCGAAGACCGCCCCCTCGACACCGCCGAAGTGGATCACCCCATCGGTGCGGAAGGTCGAGAGCGGCTGTCCCTGCACCAGGGCATCAGCAAACCGGAGCTCGCCCGCGACCCGCATGGCATCGAGAAAGCCATCCAGTCGCAGCTGGCCATCGAGGGTGCCCGCGAACGGCAGCGTATCGAGGTAGGGCCGCATCACCTCGAGCGGCGCTTGGGTCAATGCCAGGTCCAGGTCACGGAAGCCGAGCCCGCGCTTGGTGTCGACCAGCGCCACCATCCGGCCGACGGCGCGGGTCACCCCGCGTCCCAGCACGAGCTGCTCCAGCCGATATTCAGTCTGCGTGTTGCTGGTGGAGCGCGCGACGACCTCGCCGCGGCCCTGCCACGACGGAAAGTCAGGCGAAATCCACCGCAGATCGTCGAGATCGACGGTGTCGGCCGCGAGCGACCAGTCGAAGAGCACGGTGTCCTGCGGCCAACGGACCGCGCCCCCGCCCTGCACCACCGTGCCAGGCATCGAGGCGTGGTCCAGCCGGAAGCGCAACGAATCGCCCGCGGTGATGATCTCGGCCTGCATGGCGGTGATCGTCAACGACGGGTCGGCGAGCTTCCCGCGCAGCTCGGCGATACGCACGAGGATCGGGTCACGCGCTGGCGTGGAGATCCGCACCAGCGGCACGCGGGCGTCCAGCGCGGCGAGGCCGTAGACACGGACCGGGCCATCGGCACTCGATTCGATGCGCGGTTGTGCCGGGGCGGTGGCGTAGCGGGCCAGTGGCAGCTTCGGCGGACGCGGCGTGGTGGCCACGTCGACCCGAATCGTCCCGTCATGGATCACGAGATCGTGGAGTTCCACCAGTGGCGACGAGCCACCAGGTGCCCCGGGCTTGGTGCGGAACACTTCTTCGTAGTTCCAGCGCGAGCGACGCAGCCGAATCAGGTGGATGACCGGTCGCTCCACGCGCACGTCATGGAACACCAGTCGGCCGGCGAGCAGATCGGCGAGGATGTAGCGCACCTCGAGTCGCTCGGCCGTGAGCACCAGGCCGCCAAGCGAGTCGTGGACCGCCACGCGCTCAAGCACCGCGTGCCCCAGCAACGAGCCGCGGATACCACCGATGTCGACGCGTCCGGCCACCCGCGCCGAGATCAGCGTCGTCACGACGCGGGCCAGCAACCGCTGCCCCGGCGGCGACCAGAGCACGGCGGCCGCGCTGCCGAGCAGTCCGCCACACAGCACCAGCAAGGGCCAGACGAAGCCCGCGGTGAGGAAGCGCCGAACCCGGCGCATCAGAAGGCCTGTCCCACCGAGAAGTGCAGCGTGTACTTGACGCCCACCCGCTGCCGCACGAAGTCGGTGGCGATCACGCGGAGGTCGCCCGTGGGCGTCGTGGTGTACACCGTGCCCGATTCGAGCTGGTACTTGTTGAGCCCGACGTCAAACCGGATCGGACCAAGCGGTGAGGCGAAGCGCAACCCTGCGCCCGGCGTCATCCGCCACCGCGCGCTCCCTCGCTGATCCCACACCGCGCCCACATCGCTGAAGAGCGCAAAGCGCATCCGCTGGGTGAAGATCGGCGACGGCAGCCGCAGCTCCAGGTTGGCCACGACCACGCGACTGCCGCCAGTCGCCGAGATCCGGGCTTCCCCCTCGGAGAAGGTGTTGTCCGGCCGCACCGAGTCGGCCGGGACGACATACACCACCGGTCCGAGCTCATTGCGATCGTAGCCGCGGACGTCGTTCGGCCCACCGGCATAGAAGCGCTGGTCCGGCGGAACGAAGTTGCCGCTGCCAGTCGAGAAGTCCGAGATCGGCGCGAGGATCGCCCCGAGCCGCACGTGGCCGGCGAGGGTCACGCTGCGCGTCAGCGGGATGAAGCCCGAGGCATCGCCGACGAGGC
>JBBQJU010000021.1:0-18993 GCA_038326215.1 Gemmatimonadales bacterium
CCGGACGCGAGAAGATCCTCACCGTCGAGGATCCGGTCGAGTACGAGCTGTCGGGTGTGCCCCAGGTCCCGGTCAACGAGAAGGTGGGTGTCACCTTCGCGGGTGCGCTCCGGGCACTCCTGCGGCAGGACCCGGATGTGATTCTCGTCGGGGAAATTCGCGACGGCGAGACGGCCCAGATCGCCACACAGGCCGCGCTGACGGGTCACCTTGTGCTGTCGACCCTGCACACCAATGACGCTCCGACGGCGCTGACCCGGCTCCTCGATCTGCAGGTCGCCGCGTATCTGGTGGCCTCGACGGTGGATGCCGTGCTGGCCCAGCGACTACTGCGGCGGATCTGTTCGACCTGTCGTGCGCCGGCGCCCGACGATGCCCGTCTGGCCAAGCTGGTCGATCTCGATCGGCATGGCCTCCACACCCGCTGGCGGGGGGCGGGGTGTGACGCCTGCCGTGGGACCGGCTACCTTGGACGAGTGGGCATCTATGAGTTGCTGGTGATGGACAATGCCCTCCGCGTCGAGGTGCAGCAGCGTCGCGGCTCCGAGGAACTCCGGGCGATGGCGATCGCCGGCGGGATGCGGACCCTGCAAGAAGACGGTTTCCGCCTGGTGCGCGACGGGATCACCACCCTCGAGGAGGTGGTCCGCGTCGCCCGCGCCTGATCGACTCCCCCTGACCACCGCGCTCGGGTGCCATGCCTGAATCCACGCATTTGCTGACGAGCACCACCGATCCCCTCTCGCAGGGGATCGTGGCAGTTACATTGGTCGCGCTCTTTGCCCTCCTGACCCTCGAGAAGGCCCATCGGGTGCTCGTCGCGCTCGGGGCGGTCTCGCTCCTGTGGGGGATCACCTACCTCACACCCTATCATCTGATTTCGTTCGAAGGGGCCGCGCGGGCGCTCGACTTGAACGTCCTGTTGCTGCTCGCCTCGATGATGGCGGTGGTGGGCGTGCTCAAGTCAACCGGCGTCTTCGGCTGGGCGGTGGCGCGGCTGGTGGAACGCGCCGGCAACTCCCCGGCCCGCATCATGATCCTGATCGCCTGGTTCACGGCGATCGCCTCCGCCTTTCTCGACAATGTGACGACGGTCATCTTCGTCACACCCATCGTGCTCGGGATGGCCGCCCAGCTGGGCGTCGCGCCGATCGCGATGTTGCTCCCGATGATCATGGCCGCCAATATCGGCGGGACGGCGACGCTGATCGGCGACCCCCCGAATATCCTGATTGGTTCGGGCGCGGGCCTGTCGTTCAGCGATTTCATGATGCACCTGACCGCTCCGGTGCTGGTGATGATGGTGGCGCTGCAGCTCTTCGCGACCCGATGGTTCCGGAGCGAGCTGGCGATCACCTCCCCTCGCTCCATCGGTGATCCGGCCGCAGCCGACTCGGACGCGAGGATCATCGATCCGGTGCTGCTCCGCGGGATGGGAGTGATCTGCGCCTTCATCCTGATCGGCTTTCTCACCCACGGGGTGACCGGGATGCCGGCTGCGGTCCCGGCCACCATCGGGGCAGCGGCTGCGCTGATCCTTCAGGACCGCTTGTACGTCCGGACCCACGCCACCTCCGGCGAGGAGCGGGTCCACGGGATCCTGAGGATCATCGAGCACGAGATCGAGTGGCCGACGCTGGTCTTCTTCGCCTTCCTCTTCATCGTCGTCGGCGCGGCCGTCGAGACCGGCTTGATCGCCGGCCTCGCCAACTCGCTGGCGTCGGCCATCGCCGCCGGGCGCGCCGCGATGGCCCTCGGCCCGGACGGCACGCTGCTCTTCGCCGCCCTGCTCATCCTCTGGTCGGCAGCGGTCTTCTCGGCACTGATCGACAACATTCCCTTCGTCGCGGTGTCGATTCCGATCCTGCACGGCCTGGTCCCGACGCTTCCGCCGGGCGCAGAGGTCATCTGGTGGGCACTCGCCCTCGGGGCCTGCCTCGGTGGCAATGCGACGCCGATCGGGGCGTCTGCCAATGTCACGACGCTGGATCTCGCGGCGCGTCGACAGATGCGGGTCACCTTCCGTGAGTACTGTCGCTTCGCGATTCCCACCACGGCGATCACCCTGGTGATTGCCTCCGCGTGGCTGTCGGGGATGATCTTCTTCGGGTATCACGCCGCGCTGTATGCGTCGTTGGCCGCCGCCGGCTTACTCGGGCTCGTCGCGCGGTATCGACAGGCATGACGATGAATCCTCGGCTGGCCAATCGCCAACTGCACCGGCGCGGGGCGTTGCTGGTCGCGTTGCCGTTCCTGGTCGTGATCGTGACCGGGATTCTGCTGCAGGCCAAGAAGCAGCTGCCGTGGATTCAACCGCCGGAACATCGAACCGCCAGTGCGATCCCCGAGATTCCGTTCGCGGCCATTCTGGCGGCCGCCGCGAAGCATCCGCAGACCGGTATCACGAGCTGGAGTGACATCGATCGACTCGATGTCCGCCCGGGGAAGGGGATCGTCAAGGTGATCGGCAGGAGTCGATGGGAGGTCCAACTCGACCTGGCCACGGCCGAGGTGCTGCAGGTGGCCTATCGCCGCTCCGATCTCATCGAGTCGCTGCACGACGGTTCCTGGTTTCACCCCAATGCGAAACTCTTCCTCTTCCTGCCAGCGGGTGTCGTCGTCCTCGTCCTCTGGTTCACCGGCGCCTACCTCTGGTGGTTGCCGATCGGTGCGCGGCGGAGGAAGCGTGCCGATGCGTGACCCCTTGTGCACGTGCCGACCCCTCTCTACGATTCTCTCCATCATGCATCCCACGTTTCTGCAACTGGCCAAGAAGTGTGTCCCGACCCGCGCCAAGAAGTGCGCGGGTCGGGGAGACACGACGTGGTCGGTTCCGGCGTAACGCGCCAGTCCCGTTCCTCAATCGTGGAGCCCCGCCCGACTCAGTGTCCGGCGGGGATTTTCTTTGTGACCCAACTCGATGTCGTGGAGCTCGCCACGCAGCTGATCAGCATACCATCGGTCACCGGATCGGAGGCAGCGGTCGTGGACGCGGTCGCCACCCTGCTCGTCGACTTGGGCTGGTCGGTGCAACGGCAGCAGGTCGAGGGTGCGCGCGCCAATCTCTACGCCACGCGCGGTGACCCGGTGGTGGTGCTCTCCACCCATCTGGATACGGTGCCCCCCTTCCTGCCGGTGCACCTGGCGGATGGCATCGTGCACGGACGCGGGAGTTGTGATGCGAAGGGCCTCGCTTCGGCGATGATTGTGGCTGCGGAGCAGCTCGCCGCTGAGGGCGAGGACCGCGTGGGTCTGCTCTTCCTCGTCGGGGAGGAGAACGGCTCCGACGGGGCCCTCGCGGCGGCCACCCTTGAGCCGAAGGGACGGATGCTGATCAATGGGGAGCCGACAAGCAACCGCCTCGCCACGGCCCAGAAGGGCGCACTCCGGGTCACGGTCGAGGCCCAGGGCGTTGCGGCGCATTCGGGCTATCCGGAGCTCGGGCGCTCAGCAATCGACCTGTTGCTCGATGCGCTGCAGCGCATCCGTGCGATTGACTGGCCAACCGACCCTCAGCTTGGGGCGTCAACGCTCAACATCGGTCGGATCATCGGCGGCGAGGCGCCGAATGTGATTGCGCCGTCGGCGCGTGCGGAGTTGATGGTGCGACTGGTGGCGCCGGCCGCTGCGCTCCGCGCTGCCATCGTCGAGGCCGCTGGTCCCGACGTCGTGGTGGCGTTCCCGCTCGAAGTCCCTGCGCTCCGGTCGCCTTCGTTGGCGGAGTGGGACGAGGTCACGGTCGCCTTCGCCTCGGACCTGCCGCTGCTGGCGGCGTGGGGCACGGGGTACCAACTCGGGCCCGGGACGATCCACGTCGCCCATACCGATCATGAGCAGATCCCGGTCGCCGAGCTGCGCGCCGGCGTCGGCAAGTATGTCGACCTCGTGCGGACCCTGCTCGCCGAGGTCAGTCGATGATCGTGATGAAGTTCGGCGGCACCTCGGTGGCCGATGCGCGGGCCATCACCGCGTTGGGGACGGCGGTCGCGAACGCCGGGGCGGATCAGCCGCTCGTGGTCGTTTCCGCGCTCGCCGGCGTCACGGACATGCTCCTCCACCTCGCCACGGCGGCTGAGCACGGCGACGCCAAGGCAACCGTGCGGGGCGGCGAGGCGCTCCGTGCGAGGCACCTGCGCGTGGCCCTCGATCTGGGGATCGACCGTCTGGTGACCGATCCACTGGACGCGCAGCTGCAGCGCCTCGATGCGATGCTCGCTGCCGTCCCCGAGGGATCGTGTGATACCTGGCGAGATGGGGTGGTCGGGATGGGTGAACTTCTCTCGTCGATCCTCGTCGCGGCGGCGCTGCAGCAGCTCGGGCTGCCCGCGTCCTGGTTCGATGCCCGACGCGTGCTGCGCACCGATGCGCGGCACGGCGCGGCGATTCCGGATCAGGGGGCGATTCGTGCCCTGGCCACGCTGCATCTCGCACCGCTCGTGGCGGCGGGACAGCTCCCGGTGACCCAGGGCTTCATCGGCGCCACGGCCTCTGGGGTGCCCACCGTGCTTGGCCGTGGTGGGTCGGACTTCTCCGCCGCGCTGCTCGGTGCCGCGCTCGACGCGGAGCGGGTGGAAATCTGGACCGACGTGAGCGGTCTCATGACGGCCGATCCGCGCCTCGTGCCCGAGGCGCTCGTGCTGGCCGAGGCCACCTATGATGAGAGCGCGGAACTGGCGGCCTTCGGGGCGAAGGTGCTGCATCCCGCAACCCAGTTGCCCTTGGTGGAAGCAGACATCCCCATCGTGATCCGCAATACCTTCGTGCCCGAGGCACCGGGGACGCGCATCATTGCAGAGACGGCGTACGATCCCGCGTTACCCATCCGGTCGATCTCCTTCAAGCGCGGGATCGCGGTGATGCAGGTTCGCGCGGCGCGGATGCTCGGCGCATTCGGCTTCCTGCGGCAGATCTTCGAGGTATTCGAGCGTCATGAGATTGTGGTCGATGTGCTTGCCACCAGCGAGGTCTCCGTCTCGCTCACGGTCGATCCCTCGCCGCGCCTGGCGGCCGTCATGCAGGACCTCGCACCAATCGGCGAGGTCACCCTGCGGGAGGGTCGAGGGGTCGTCGCCGTCGTGGGACGTGGCATCCGGGACACGCCGGGAATCGCGGCACGCGTCTATCAGGCGATCGCCGATGTGAATGTCGAAATGATCTCCCTGGGCGCGTCTGCCTCCAATCTGACCTTCATCGTGCGCGAGGAAGACGGCCCGCGGGTCGTCCGTGCGCTCCATCGCGCCTTCTTCGGGGAGCCGACGTGAGGATCGCCTTGATCGGAAGTGGCCGGATGGCGCACGCCATCCGCTCGGAGGCGGAGGCCGCGGGTGACACCGTGGTGACGACCATCGGCCGGGAGGAGAACTTCGGCGGCCGGGGCATCACGGCGGAGCGATTGGCCGGCGTTGACGTCGTCTTCGAGTTCTCCACGCCGGAGGCGGTGGTCGACAACCTTCGGGCGTTGCACCCCCTCGGGCTGGCTGTCGTCTGCGGGACGACGGGATGGGACGCGGATCACGCGGCGATCATCGCATCATGGCGCGACGGGCCGGGCGCGCTGCTGGCCGCCAGCAACTTCGCCATCGGCGTCCACCTCTTTCTGCGGGCGGCGCGGGCGCTCGCCAGCGCGTCGGCAGGGCAGCCGGCGTTTGACGGTTTCCTGCACGAGCGTCATCACCGTGCCAAGCGCGATGTGCCCTCTGGCACCGGGCTCCGGCTGCAGGAGGCCGCGCGTGCTGGCGACCCGGCACGTGACTGGCCGATCACCTCGGTACGCGCGGGATCGATCCCTGGCGAACATGAAGTCGTGCTTGATGCGCCCTACGAAACCATCACGCTGCGACACGTCGCGCGCGATCGACGCGTCTTCGCGGCCGGCGCGCTGACCGCTGGACAGTGGTTACGCGGCCGCACCGGCGTCTTCTCACTTGATGCGCTCTTCGAGGAGGGGTGACCATGCTTCCTACCGGGCTCGGCACCGCTATCGTCACGCCGTTCACCCCCCGCGGGGCTATCGATCACGAGGCGCTGGCGGCGTTGGTCGATTGGCAGATCGCGGAGGGCGTCGATTTCCTCGTCGCGTGCGGCTCCACTGGCGAAGCGGCCACGCTTTCCTTTGATGAGCGTCTGGCTGTCACGACGACCGTGGTGCGCGGTGCGGCGGGGCGGGTGCCGGTGCTCGCCGGCGCCACCGACAATGCCACAGCCCGAGCCGTCGATGAGGCCCAGGCCCAGGCGGCCCTCGGCGTCGCCGGCATCATGAGCGCCGCCCCGTACTACAACAAGCCGACGCAGGCCGGGCTCGAGGCACACTTCCGGGCGATCGCCGACGCCATCGCGCTGCCGCTGCTGCTCTACAATGTCCCCGGGCGAACGGGGGTGGACATCCGCCCGGAGACCGTGGCACGACTCGCGCAGCATCCCCGCATCGGTGGCATCAAGGAAGCGAGCGGCAACCTGCGCCGCGTACTCGACCTGACGGCCCAGACACCGGACGACTTCGTGGTGCTGTGCGGCGATGACGACCTCGTTGTCCCGGCCATCGCCGCTGGGGCGCTCGGCCTGATCTCGGTCGCGAGCAACGCGCTCCCCGGTGCCATGGCCGGCATCGTCCACGCCACGCTGGCCGGGGACTACGCGACGGCTCGGCACGGCCTCCTGCTCCTGCTCCCCTTCATCGACACGCTCTTCGCCGAGGCGAATCCGATTCCGGTGAAGGCGGCGCTGGCGATGCAGGGTCGCAGCACCGACGGGGTCCGACTCCCCTTGGTTCCCGCCACGGCTGCGATCCGTGAACGATTGGCACCCTTCCTGATGATGACTTCTCGACCTGGAGTTCCGGCGTGAACGAACTGGAAGTACGACTCCTCCCATTCCTTGACCACGTCGCGCCTGGGCGCGAGGACGAGGCACGACGCGCCTTTGCGTCCCTCAAGGAGGCGCTGCAACAGGGAACGGTCCGTGCGGCGGAGCGCGACGCCGACGGCACCTGGCGGGTGAATAGCTGGGTCAAGCGCGGCATCCTCCTCGGGTTTCGCCTTGGCGTGCTCGTCGACGCGGGCGCTTCGGGGCCGATGCGCTTCTTCGACAAGGACAGCTATGGCGTACGGGCGACCACCATCGACGAGGGGATCCGGATCGTCCCCGGCGGGACGGCCGTGCGTGAGGGAAGTTTCCTCGGTCGCGGGGTGATCGTGATGCCGCCGGCGTATGTGAACGTCGGCGCCTTTGTGGGTGAGGGGACGATGATCGATTCGCACGCCCTGGTCGGCTCCTGCGCACAGATCGGGAAGCGGGTCCACCTCTCGGCCGCCGCCCAGATCGGCGGCGTGCTCGAGCCGGCCGGGGCGATGCCCGTGATCATCGAAGATGATGTGCTGGTGGGGGGCAACTGCGGGGTCTACGAGGGAACCATCGTACGCCAGCGTGCGGTGCTCGCGCCTGGAGTGCTGCTGACTGGCGGGACTGCCGTGGTCGATCTCGTCCACGACCGCATCCTGCGGCGCGAGGGTGACGCGCCGCTGGAAATTCCCGAAGGGGCGGTTGTGGTCCCCGGAAGCCGGCCGGTGATGCATGGCAGCGGGCAGGCGCGGGGGATTTCGCTCTACGCACCGGTCATCGTCAAATACCGTGACGCGCGGACCGATGCGGCGGTGCAACTCGAGGAGCTACTCCGTTAGAAGACGACCTTGGTGATCCGACCGCCCGGGCCGACACCCCAGGCCGTGCGGCCCACACCGCCGACGCTCCAGTACTGACTCGGCGTGGCGGCGGTCCAGGTGACGCCAGCATCACGAGTCATCAGCAGCCCGGCGAGGGTCGCGGCGACGGCCGTGTTCCGGTCGACACCAGGCACCCAGGCGACGCCGAAGAAGGATCCGCGCACGGCAGGGCGCGGCCGCATCGTCCAGGTGGCGCCGCCATCATCGGTGATTCCCACCACGGCAGCGGCAGTATCGGTGCGCATCTGGCCGATCCGCGCACCCACGCCGATGCCGCGCTTGGCATCGAGCCAGGAAGTGGCCGTCATCCCGGCGCCATCGCCCTTCACGAACGGTGTGGGCAGCGCGCGCCACTGCTTGCCGCCATTGGTGGTGACCATCAGTCGCCCTTCCGGGGCACCGGTGGCCACCCAGGCGTTCGACTTCCCCTGACTCACCAAGCAGCCGCCGCTCGCCGCGAACGCACCCTCGCTCGGCAGTGGGGCGGGGAGCACGTTGGTGGGGAGGAGCTGCCATGTATCGCCGCCGTTCTCGGTCCGCATCATCATCGTGCGGCCGTTGGCGGCGTCGCTGAACGCCACGCCATGCTTCGCGTCGAAGAAGGTGAAGCAGTCAAAGAACGCCGCGGTGTCCGCGTTGGTGAACTGGAGTGTCCACTGCGCGCCGCCATCCGTCGTATGATAGATCCGCGACTTCGTCCCCGGCCCGGCGGCCAGCAGCCATGCCTCGTCAGCGCTGAAGGCATGCACGTCGCGGAACTCCATCGTCTCCGCGCCCGGCACCGGCTTCACTTCCCAGGTGGTACCGCCATCCCGCGTTCGCAGCACCGTCCCCTTGTGACCACTGACCCAGGCAACCTGCGCGTTGACCGCGGCCACTGCCTGCAGCAATGCCGTCGTGCCACTCGTCTGCTCGGTGACGACGGGGGCCTGCGCCATGAGGGCCGCAGGAACCAACGCGATGACAACGGCGAAACGACGCATGCTGGTCACCTCAGTAATTGGGGAGCGACTTCCGCATCTGGAGGGTCAGGGCATCGGCCTTGGCGGCGGTGACGCTGTCGCCCAGCTGCCGGAACGCCTCGGCGCCACCACCGTAGACCAGGTAATACAGACCGAGAATCGACGCGGACGGCTCATCGACCCAGCCAGCGGGACGGTCGCGGGCCGCCGCCTCGGGATGGTACACCCCGAAGAGGAGGGCCCGGGTGCGCGCCACGTCGACCCAGCTGAAGTTCTGCGTCATCCGGATGGCGCCACCTTCGGTGATCGGCCTCGCCATTACCTGACGGACCATTCCCTGCGAGAGGAGATACGGTCGGAGTCCCAGCGTGGCATCGGGATAGTTGCCGGTACTCCACGAGAAGTAGATCGGCCGCTTGCCGAGGTTGTCGCGAATCAGCAGTGCCGCCGCGATGTCGCTCTTCGTCATGTACTCGCCGCCGAAGCGGAGGACGAGCGAGTCAATCATCATGCCGGCGTTCTTGGGCGTCTGCGAGTATTCCGGGAGCGAGTCCAGCCCCTGCGTGGTCATCGCGAAGACGGTGTTGGTCGGCTTGACCCAGTTGGCGGCGGCGGGCGCGCCAAGAGGCACCGTGTCGGCGTCGCTGCGCGGACGCCAGAGTGCGGCGGCGGTGGCGGGGTCGAACGTCGGTGTCTCGCGACGGCGGAGCTGCCGCAGGTGCCAATCGGTGTTCATCAGCGAGAGGTTGGCCAGGGTCACGTCCCGACGGATGCCGAGCACTTCCTGCGCGAACCAGAGCGGGAAGGTGTCGTTGTCGCCGGCCGTGATCAGGATGCCGTACGGCTCGACCGATTCGAGGATGTCGATCGCAAAATCACGAGCGAGCGTCTCATGCGCGCGCGACGCGGTGACGCGGTTGCCGAAGAACGGCACCAGGCCGAGCAGCAGGACCGGCGTCCCCACCAGCCAGCGGCGCGACTCGGTCACCCGGTCGCCCATCATTTCGCCGACATACCGGATGGTCGCTGCGAGCCCCGCCGCGATCAACACGCCGACGAAGGCGAACGAGACGATGAAGAAGTAGTCGCGCTCGCGGACCTCGCGCAGCTCCTGCGTGATCGCGGCGTTGTTCGCCTGATACGAGTAGCCGTACTTGAAGTTCAGGTAGTAGATCAGCATCAACGTCAGCGTGAACAGCAGCGCCCCGGCCGCGAGGCCTGCCCGCTTGTCACGCCGGAACAAGGCCAGCGTGCCGCCCAGGGTCATGGCCGTGAAGAGGCCCACCATCAGGCTCCGGAGGGCGCCGAGATCACGACCCCACTGCCAGCTCCAGTAGGTCCAGTAGTTCGTCAACTGGGCGGAGAGCGGCGACTGCCGCAAGGAGACGTCCGGCTTGCCGTACTGGACCCGACCGAGCACATCCTTGAGCGCCTGCGAGAAGAAGCCGACTGGCTCACCCTCGTTGATCGGCGGGTACTGGCCCGCCCGGATCGGCAGATAGACGTAATTGAGCGAGAGCCCGACGACGACGGCCAGCGCCACTGCCGCGACGACCCGCGGCCGGAGCATCACGCGCCAATCGGTCATCAGCACATAAATGCCGACCACCGGCATCGCGAGCACGCCCATCATGTGATTGGTGGACGACAGCGCCGTCAGGTAGATCGCGGCGACCACCCAACGATCGCGGCGTTCCCCCGCGGGCTCGTCGGCCCAACGCACCATGCACCAGACCACCATGGCGATCGACAGCAGCGAGACGGTGTAGACCTTCTCGTTCACCGTGCTCTGGTTCCAGACCGTCCACGCCATGGCCGATGCGAAGACGCCGGCGAAGGCCGAGGCGAGCCGTGGCCCCCGGGCCGTCGGCAAGATCGGCCGGAGCCACCGCTCTGCCACCAGGAACCACAGTCCGGCACCGCCGGCGCTGGTGATCGCGGCGAAGATGTTGATCCGTACCGAGTACTCGGCCGCCAGGGGCAACAGGCCCCAGGCGTGCGCCATCAGGGTGAAGAGCGGGTTGCCTGGGGGATGCGGGATCCCCAGCACCTTGGCGGCGGCGATGTACTCCGACGTATCCCAGAACGCCGTGGTCGGCGACAGGGTCATCAGGTACACCACGAACACCACCAGGAAGGTGGCGAAGGCCCAGAGGTAGGGCGGGCGTTCGGCGGTCGTCTCGGACACGCGGGGCTCCGGTGCGGTGGGAGAGGTCAAGGTGAGTGTCGGTCGAGGTATGAACTAGTGACGGAACATGCGGGCGCCGGTCATCACCATCGCAATGCCCAGGCGATCCGCCGCGGCAATGACTTCCGGATCCTTGATCGAGCCACCGGGCTGGATGATCGCCCGGATGCCGGCTTCTGCCGCGGCTTCGACGCCATCTGCGAAGGGGAAGAAGCCATCGGAGGCCAGCACCGCGCCCTCGAGGGCGTGCCCGGCCTGCCGTGCCTTGTGGACGGCGAGGAAGGAGGCATCCACACGGCTCATCTGGCCGGCGCCGATGCCGAGGGCCTGTTCGCCTCGAGCCAGCAGGATGGCGTTGGACTTCACGGTGGCGACTGCGGCCCAGGCGAAGCGGAGTTCGAGCATCTCGTCGGGGGTCGGCGTGCGTGCCGTCGGGACGGACCAGCCCTCCTCGGAGCGGTCGAATGCAAACTGATCCTGAATGAGGAAGCCCCCGCGAATCCGCTTCCAGTCGAAGGTGGCATGGCCGACCGGCACCGGGAGCTCCACAATACGGAGGTTCCGCTTCTCGGCGAAAATTGCCAGCGCATCGGCGTGGAACGCCGGGGCAACGATCACCTCGATGAAGAGATCCCGCATCGCCTCGGCCGCCGGTCGGTCCACCACGGTGTTGAAGGCAATCACGGAGCCGAACGCCGACGTCGGGTCGGTGGCGCGGGCCCGCGCGAACGCTTCCGTGACGCTGTGCCCAAGGGCCAGACCGCACGGCGTGGTGTGCTTGATGATCGCGCAGGCAACGTCGTGGCTCCAGGCGGAGACCGCTGCCATCGCCGCGTCGATGTCGAGCAGGTTGTTGAAGGAGAGTTCCTTCCCCTGCCGCTGCGTCAGGTCGCCGATGCCGCGCGGCTCCTCTGTGACGTAGAGCGCCGCGCGCTGCTGCGGATTTTCGCCGTAGCGGAGCACCTGGCGCCGTTCCATCGCCAAAGCGATGCGCTCCGGGAGCGAGTCCTGGCGTGGCGTGAGATACCCGGCGATCGCGTTGTCATAATCGGAGGTGTGCGTGAACACCTTCGCGGCGAATCCCTGGCGGACATCCAGCGGAATCTCGCCATTGGCCAGGAGTTCGAGCACCTGACCGTAGTCCCGCGGGTCGACGACCGGAAGAACGAACTCGAAGTTCTTGGCGGCCGAGCGCAGCATCGACGGACCGCCGATGTCGATGTTTTCGATCGCATCCTCGAACGACACATCGGGATGGGCGATGGTGGCGCGAAAGGGATAGAGGTTCACGGCGACCAGCTGGAACGCGGCAATGCCGTGTTCCTGCATCACCCGGACATGTTCGGGACGATCCGGGCGGGCCAGCAGCCCGGCGTGCACGACCGGATGAAGCGTTTTCACGCGACCATCCAGGATCTCCGGGAAGCCGGTGATCTGATCGACGGTCGCGACCGGACACCCCGCGTCGCGGAGGAGCGCGGCGGTGCCCCCGGTGGAGACGACCTCCCAGCCCAGACGAATCAGTTCCTTGGCAAACGCCACGACACCACGCTTGTCACTGACTGAAATCAGGGCACGCTGCATTGTCACAAACTCCGGTGCGGCGTCAGGCCGCAGGGGGTAAATCGAACGGTACCGGTCGCCCGGCAATTCCCGCAGCCGTCACGGCCGCGGGGAGGAGCCGGTGCTCGGCGGCCAAGACGCGCGCGGCCAGCGTGGTCGGGGTGTCCCCTGGCTGCACCGGGACACGGGCCTGCCCGAGGATCGCGCCGCGGTCGTAGGCTTCATCGACGAGATGGACCGTCGCGCCGCTCTCCGACTCGCCCGCCGCCAAGACCGCGGCGTGGACGCGCTCACCATACATCCCCGGGCCGCCATGCTTCGGCAGCAACGCCGGATGGATGTTCAGGATCCGGCCTCGGTAGGCCGCCACCACCGCCGGCGGCACCAACTTCAGGTAGCCCGCGAGGATCAGCAGGTCGATGCGACTGCCCTCGAGTGCGGCCAGCCATTCGGCACCATCCTGGTGGTTCTGGAGCCGATGGGTGGCGATGCCCCGCCGCTCTGCTGCGTCCAGCGCCACCGCATCGCGGTCACTGAGGACCAGCACCACTTCGGCCCCGGTCTCCGGGGCGTCGCAGAGCGCCAGAAGGTTGCTGCCACGGCCCGAGACCGCCACTGCCACGCGATAGTTCACAGCCCGCCAATCTAACGAGGCGACCCCCCAATCGCGGGGGACGTCCGCGGGTCAGCGGGAGGAGGTCAGCAGCGTCACGGCCGCCTGGAGGTCGGCGGCCACCGGGAATCCGAGGCCAGTGGCCTCGTCCGCATGGCGGTCGCCGACGCCAGTCCGCACCAGAATGGCCTTGCCGCCGAGCGCGGGCGCGGGCAGCAGGTCGCCGGGGCGGTCGCCAACACACCAGGATCGGGTGAGGTCGATGTCGAAGCGCGCGGCGGCCTCCCGGTGCAGTCGGGTGCCGGGCTTGCGGCAGGCGCAGCCATCCTCGCGCCGATGCGGGCAGTGATAGACCCCATCGATCGTCACGCCCGCGGCACCCAACTGCTCTTCCACCTCGGCCTGTACCGCAGCGAAGTCCGCCTCGGTGAAATATCCCAGGCCGATGCCGGACTGGTTGGTGACAATGATGCGGAGGTAGCCGAGGCGGGTGAGTTCGCGCAGTGCATCGATGACGCCGGGGAGGAGCACGACGCCGGCGGGATCGGCGAGGTAGCCGGGATCCTCGATCAGGGTGCCGTCGCGATCGAGAAAGACCGCCGGTCGACGGGCCGTCATCGGCGGGGCGGCTTGCCCGTGGTCGAGTCGGGGCGTGGCTTGGCGGTGGAGTCCCGCTTGGCGCCGAGCGAATCCACCTTGGGCGGCGGGGGCTTCCGTCCCTCGACGCGGACCCGGAGGCTGGTGGCGACACCACCGCCGATGGTGCGGACGCCGTGCAACTCGACCACGTAACTGGTCGCGCTCTGCACGATGCCAGCCGTTCGGACCATCAGCCGAGTGGTGAGCGGTACGCGCACCTGTTCGAGCGAGTCGGGTGGCGGCGCAGTCGATGCGCCGCGGCCCGTGCGCCGGCCCACGGCTGGCGTCGGGGTTGTCGGCAGGGTTGTCGGCGGGGGCGCACTGTCGGCTTTTACGGCAGCGGTGTCGTCCGGCCCCTTGGCCGGGGTCAACCCACCACGCCCGCGATAGAGCGAATCGTGCGCGGGCTGCGGGAGCGCGCCGATCGGGCCGATGGTCCCCGAATCGGGGAGTCCGACCACACGGATCGAGTCGGCTGGCAGCGCAAAGCGTGGGTCGAGCGTCTGGGTCAGCACCACGCCGATAGTGAACGAGTCAACGCGTTCCGCAGAGAGAATCCGCGGCGGGGTCGAGTCTCGTGGGTAGGCCCAGATCTCGCCCACGACGTCCGTCGCCATGCCAACCCGCACGGTGTCCCACGATTCCTTCCCGCCGCGCCGTCGATTGCGATCCTGATCGACCACGGCGGCCACGAGGAAGGTGCCGCGCGGCAGTGGTCCGAAGGCGAAGCGGCCATTGGAGTCCGCCAGCGTCCGGTACGGAAGGGAGTCCGGCAGCAGCAACGCTTCAATCAGCGCGAGGGGGACCGGTCGCTGGGTGCCCCAATCCACGGCTCGCCCGATGAGATAGCGGGAGGGGAGGCTGCCACCAGTCGCCAGCGTGATAACCGAGGCCTGCGTGGAGACGTTCGAGGGCTCGCGAATGTCCCGGATCCCCGGGGCGAGCTCGATCCGATAGACGGTGTTCGGACGCCAACCATCGCGGGGGCGCACTAGCAGGCGGTTGCGCTTCCATTGCACGCGCGGAATGACGCTGTCGGGAGACGGCGAGACCATCACCAGCCGTTCGAGTTCACCGTTGCCATTGCCGAAGTTCGGCTGCGTGCCCTCCGAGATGATCTCGTCAAACTTGAATTCGACCCAGCCATCGAAGCCGTCGAGGACGCGTAACGAATCCGGGATCGTGCTGATGAGCAGCGGTGGCATGCCATCGGACGGACCGCCCGGCGGCGGGGCCATGCGCGCGCACCCGGCGAGCAGGCCGACGGCCACAGCGCACGCGAGCCGCGTCAGTCCGTGCACCCAAGTGCGGTGCGCTTGGCGCGCAGCGCCTCTGCCTGGGCCCGCCAGGCAACGAGCTTCTCGCGCTCCTTTTCGATGATCGCCGCCGGGGCGCGGGTCACGAATTGCTCGTTGCCGAGCTTGGCGTCCTGCGCCGCTACGAGGGTGTCGAGCTTGTCCGCCTCGGCGCCAAGGCGCGCGCATTCCTTTTTCAGGTCGACCAAATCGCCGAGCGGGACGAACACGATGGTCCGATCGTCGAGGACCATCGTCCCGCCGGGCTCATCCGGCGCGGCACCAACGGTCAGCGTCTCGATCTTGGCCAGTCGTCGCACGGTGTCCGTCTCGGCGGCGAGGGCGCGAGCGGCGACCGGACTCGCATCACTCACGGTCACCGACACCGTCTGCCCCGGTCCCACAGCGTACTCGGCACGGAGGGCCCGCACGGCGCCGATGATCGCCTGCGCCGCGCCGAACTCCTCGAGTGCGACGGCATCGGCGCGGCCGTCGGTGGGGCGCGGCCATGCCGCGAACGAAATCGTGGCATCCGCCGGCGAGTTCGGCAGTCGCTGCCAGAGCGTCTCGGTGATGAATGGCATCACTGGATGCAGCAGCCGGAGGCCCTGATCAAAGACGTGGGCCGCGACCGCCCGGGCCGTCTCGCCGCCGGGGACATTGCCATAGAGCCGCGGTTTCACCTGTTCGACGTACCAGTCGGCGAGGTCGCTCCAGAGGAAGTGATAGACCGCCGCCGCCGCGTCGTTGAGGCGGTAGCGCTCGTACTGCTGCGTCGCCTCGCGAATCGTCGCCTCGGCACGCGCGAGGATCCAGCGATCGGCGAGCGTCAACTCACTCTCGGGAATGCTCGCCAACGGAGCCGCACCGGCCTCGAGGTGTCCGAGCAGGAAGCGACCGATGTTCCAGAGCTTGTTGGCGAAGTTGCGGCCTGGCGCGAACGAGACATCGAGGTCGGCCGGATCAAGAATCAAGTCGGTCCCCACCGCCATCCCGCTCACCATCGTGTAGCGGAGTGCGTCCGCGCCGAAACGGTCAATCACCTCGAGCGGATCGATCCCGTTGCCGAGGGACTTCGACATCTTGCGATGCTGGGTATCGCGCACCGTGCCGTGGAGATACACCGTACGGAACGGCACCTCGCCCCGGAAGGCGAGGCCGGCCATGATCATCCGCGCCACCCAGAAGAAAAGGATCTCCGGGGCGGTGACCAGCGTCGCGCCGGGGTAGAAGGCGCGCAGATCGTCGGTCTCCTCGGGCCAGCCGAGCGATGAGAACGGGACCAACCACGAGGAGAACCAGGTGTCGAGGACGTCCTCGTCCTGACGCACCGCGCCGCCGCAGGCGGGGCACGCCTCGAGATCGGTGCGCGAGACGTTGGTCTGCCGGCACCCCTCGGACTCGCAGTACCAGACCGGGATGCGATGGCCCCACCACAGTTGGCGTGAGATGCACCAGTCGCGAATGTTCTCGAGCCACATCGCGTAGTTGTCGCCCTGCCGCTCCGGGAGGAAGCTCACCCGACCGGCGCGGTAGGCCTGCAGCGCGGGATCGGCCAAGGGCTGCATCTTCACGAACCACTGATCGGAGAGGCGCGGCTCGACGATCGTGTCGCAGCGGTAGCAGTGCCCTACGGCGTGCCGATGGGCGTCCACCTTCTCCAGCAGCCCCAGCGCCTCGAACTCGGCCACCACGCGCTTGCGGGCCTCGAAACGATCCAGCCCACGAAAGCGCTCCGGGACGGTGTCGTTCATGCGCGCGTCATCGGTCATCACGTCGAGTTGGGCGAGCCCGTGCCGCTTGCCGATCTCGAAGTCCGTCGGATCGTGCGCCGGGGTCACCTTCACGGCGCCGGAGCCGAAGTCGGCTTCGACCGCTTCGTCGCCGACGATCGGAATCAGGCGGTCGGTGAGCGGCAGACGCAACTGCGTGCCGATGAGCGCGACATAGCGCGGGTCGGTCGGATGCACCGCCACCGCGGTGTCGCCGAGCATCGTCTCGGGACGGGTGGTCGCGACGGTCACGAAGCCCAGGCCGTCTTCGCGCGGATAGCGCAGGTGCCAGATCTTGCCGTCGGTTTCTTCCTTCTCCGCTTCCTCGTTGGAGAGGGCGGTCAGGCATCGCGGGCACCAGTTGATGATGTACTTGCCGCGATAGATCAGGCCACGCTCGTGCAGCGTGACGAAGACCTCGCGCACCGCGCGCGACAGATCCTCGTCCAGCGTGAAGTAGGTGCGCGACCAGTCGCAACTGGCGCCGAGCGCCTTCAGTTGCTCGAGGATCACGCCGCCCGTCTCCTCGACGAAGCTGCGGACGCGCGTGACGAACGCCTCGCGGCCCACGTCGAAGCGGGTCAGTCCTTCCTTGGCGAGGAGCTTCTCCACCACGTTCTGGGTCGCGATGCCGGCATGGTCGGTCCCCGGGACCCAGAGCGCCTTGCGCCCGCGCATCCGCTCGAAGCGGATGAGCACATCCTGGAGGGTGTTGTTGAGGCCGTGGCCGGCGTGCAGCACCGCGGTGACATTCGGCGGTGGAATCTGGATGACGTACGGCTCGCCGGGCGCGTTGGCGTCGACGGTGTAGAAGCCACGATCCATCCACCACTGGTAGAGCGGTCCCTCGATCGCACGCGGATCGTACTGCGGAGCGAGCGGCTCCGTCATGCGATCGCCTCGTTGCCCAGCTCGGCGTCGTCGTAGGGGGTGTGATCGTCCTCGCCGCGCACGAGGAGACAGTTCACCAACCGGTCCACCGTGACCGCCGCCGCCACAAGTCGGGCTGCCGCCGAGCGGGATCGACGATCCGGCACCCAACCATGCAGCTCGAGGACGTTGCGCCCAACCGGGACCACCTCGAGCCGGAGCTCTCGGAGGTGGAGGTCCGCGTCCAGCGCCGACTGGGCGTCGTGGACGAGTTCCGCGACCGAGCGATCGCCGTCCGGCGGCGTGGGGCGGTCGCGGCGAGCCGCCCGGGCAGCGCGGGGGCCGAGCAGTTCGCCCACCAGAAATCCGAGGGCCGCACCGAGGGTGAGCCCGGCCGCGACGAGGCCTGCGACGGCGGGGCGGTCAGGGCGAGAAGGGCGGCGACGTACAGCGAAGCGTGGCATGATGCTAAAATACTAGCTTCGGTCGGCACGGCCTATGCCCTG
The DNA here is from genome assembly GCA_038326215.1 of Gemmatimonadales bacterium. Lineage (GTDB taxonomy): Bacteria > Gemmatimonadota > Gemmatimonadetes > Gemmatimonadales > GWC2-71-9 > Palsa-1233. Next base: position 18,127 of record JBBQJU010000021.1, read on the forward strand.
CCGCCACGTGTGGAACCCTCTGCCAGGTTGGCCCCGATGACCGCTACCGCCGATGCCCTGATCCGTGTGACGCTCCCCGATGGCTCCGTGCGCGAACTCGAGGCGGGGACCACTGGCGCGGCACTGGCGGCGGCGATCGGGGCCGGGCTGGCCCGCGCGGCCGTGGCGATCCGGGTGAACGGCGAAATCCGCGACCTCGGCCGCATGCTGGTCGATGGCGATCAGATCGCGATCCTGACCGAGCGGGATGCCGATGCGCTGCCGATCCTCCGCCACTCGGCGGCCCACATCCTCGCGACGGCGGTGCGGAAGATCTTCCCGGGCGCCGGGATCGGCTTTGGGCCGTCGATCGACGAAGGCTTCTACTACGACTTCGACGTCCCGCGGCCATTCACTCCCGAGGACCTCGAGGCGCTCGAGGCGGCGATGGCCGAGGTCGTGGCGGCGGACTATCCCTTCGTGCGGGAAATCGTCTCGCGGGATGAGGCCAATGCCCGGTTCGCCGACGACCCGCTCAAGCTGGAGCGGATCAGCGAGCTCGGCCCCGACGAGACCATCACCATCTACACCGATGGGCCGTTCATCGACCTCTGCCGCGGGCCGCACGTGCCGAGCACCGCGAAGCTGAAGCATTTCAAACTGCTCACGGGCGCGGGCGCGTATTGGCGCGGCGATTCGTCACGCCAGATGCTGCAGCGCATCTACGGCACGGCGTACTTCAAAAAGGAGGAGCTGACGCAGCACCTCTTCCGGCTCGAGGAGTCGAAGAAGCGCGACCACCGGATGCTCGGCAAGCAGCTCGATCTCTTCATGTTCCACCCGTTCGCCCCCGGCGCGGCGTTCTGGACCGAGAAGGGGACGGTGATC
>JBBQJU010000022.1:0-18708 GCA_038326215.1 Gemmatimonadales bacterium
TTGCTGCGGGGCTACGAAAAGCCCGAGGATATTCTGGGGCCTGCGGGCCTGTTTGCCCAGCTGCAGAAGGCGATTGCCGATCGGGTGCTGAAGGCCGAATTGTCGCATCATCTGCGGGAGGAGGCGGAGGGCGCCGAGCCGGGCGGGCCGCGGAATCACCGTAATGGCTCGACGCCCAAGACGGTGCTGACCGAGACCGGCGCCATCGAGGTGGCGACCCCGCGTGATCGGGCGGGCACCTTTGAGCCGCAGTTCATCCCCAAGCATGCCCGCCGCCTGGCAGGCTTCGACGAGAAAGTGCTCTCGATGTACGCGCGCGGCATGACGACGCGCGAGATCGGGCAGCACCTGGAGGAGCTGTACGGCACGCCGGTCTCGCCGACGCTGATCAGTACCGTGACGGACGCGGTGATGGACGAGGTGGCGACGTGGCAGCATCGGCCCCTGCTCGGCCTCTATCCAGTGATCTTCTTTGATGCGATGCGCGTCAAGATCCGCGACGAGGGCACCGTGCGGAACAAGGCGGTCTATCTGGCGATTGGCATCGCCCCCGACGGGAGGAAGGAGGTGCTGGGGCTGTGGATCGAGCAGACCGAGGGCGCCAAGTTCTGGTTGCGCGTGATGAATGAGCTGCGGAATCGTGGCGTGGACGATGTCCTGTTCGCGGTGGTGGATGGCCTGACGGGCTTTCCTGAGGCGATCACGGCCGTCTTTCCGGAGGCCACGGTGCAGACCTGTGTCGTGCATCTGATCCGGAATTCGCTCGCCTTTGTCACGTGGAAAGATCGCAAGCCGGTGGTCGCCCAGTTGAAGACGATCTACCAAGCACCCACGGCCGAGGCGGCTGCGCTGGCGCTTCAGGCCTTTGAGCGCGGACCGTGGGGCCAGAAGTATCCGCCCATCGCGGCGGCCTGGCGCCGGCAGTGGGAGCAGGTGATCCCGTTTTTCGATTACCCGCCAGCGATCCGTCGGGTGATCTATACCACGAACGCGATTGAAAGCTTGCACAGCATGCTCCGGAAAATCCTGAAGACCCGTGGGCACTTTCCGAGTGACGACGCCGCGACCAAATTGATGTACCTGACGATTCGCAATATCACAAAACGCTGGAAATGCGCGGCGCGGGAGTGGAAGGAAGCCATGACCCAGTTTGCGATGAAGTACCCGACCCGCTTCACCCTAGAGAATGGGTGATTAACCGACCGTCACACAGAAATCATTACAAGCCCCCGAACGGCCCGTAAGGGCCCTACCACTTCCGCCCTGTAAGCCAGAGCATACCGATATCTTGGTGGTGTGGCAGATTCGGCACTTGACTTGCCCCCCCCCCCCTGCTGGTACCGTTGAAAACGGTTGCCAGCGTCCCCCACCACCCATCTCAACCAAACGACAACCGAAATTCCCACCCCATTCCGAGGAGCTACGTATGCGCGTATTGAGCTCGATGGCGAAAATCGCGGTTGTTGCAGCGCTGCTCATCCCGACAACGGCGACCGCCGAGACCGGCGCGGGAGAGTGGTCGTCAGGAAAGCCTTGGTGGGTGAACACCACGGTCAATGTCGCCCATTACTGGTCGAGTGCCAATCAGTATTCCGGCATTTCGAAGCAGGGCTGCTCCAACAGTGGCGGATGGTGGTACGTCGACGACCTAAATTGCGGCGAGTGAATCGATGAGCGGACCCGGCCGATGGGTGCCCACCGTTGTGGTGGCCTTTCTGGCGGGCTGCACGGCCGAGCGGTCGGGAGTGTCGTCCCTCCCGGTCGCTTCCGCCGCGATGCCGCAACTCGAACTCGTGCATGACGGGTCGGCCGTGAACGACAGCATCGACGATCGTTGGATGAAGATCGACGTGGACGGCCGTGGCAGAATCGCCATCACACCGGGGGAAAGCTTCAACCCGCGAATCCGCTTCGTCGATTCCACCGGCCGCTTCTCGGGCGGCGCCGGGCCGATTGGGCCTGGGCCTGGAGAATTGGGATTCCCATCCCGACTCTGGTGGATTGATTCTGGCCTAGTAGCGTACGAAACCAGTCGAAGGGTACGTATCCGGTATGATCAAAACGGACGACTGACCGGCGAGCGGCCAACCCAAGAAGGACGAGTTCCGGTGGCGGCGTCGGAGGAGGGTGTGGTCGAATTCACCCATAGCTGGCGCGAACGACAGCACGCCCCGTCGCTCACCCTCCGGGCACTCAACCGGAACACATCGGGGGTGCTGCTCGACGACCGACAGCCGCAATTGCGTCGTGCGCTCGATCAGGACATCGGGATCGCGATCACGTATCCATGGCCAGTGGTCGCGCTCGACAAAGGAGTCCTAGCGTTGATCGAACCAAGGACGCCGACCGTTTGGTATTTCAATCTTGCTGGAGAATTCCTCGACTCAGTCGCGTTGGCTGGCGCAGGGCGGCTTCGCGGGCCTACGGAGTACGCTGAAGAATTTGCTACCTACGCGCGCAGCGCCGGCAGCGGGACACGGGGACCTGATGGCAAACGATACCCCGGACCGGACCTCGATTCGCTTCGGACGATGTTCCGGGTGGACCGCCCGCCTGTAGCCTCCATCCACGGGGCGAACTTTGACGGACACGGACGGCTCTGGATCATCGGGCCACACAATGATTCAACCCGTGCTCTTGTCCTCTCCGGCACTCAGGTGCTCGGGCACTTGATGCTCCCATGCTTTCGCGTCGGTCGATTCGTGGCCGTTTCGAATCGGTGGGTCGCCCTGCTCTGTTCCAACGGCGAAGGCGCTGATCCGCCCTTCGAGCTGCAACTCTACCGGATCGTGGAACCGGTCGGCAAGCAACCCTAAACCCCCAACACGCTCACCCGGTACCACGTCACCATGGCGTCGCCCACCACCCAGTAGGCGGCGCCACCGATCGCGAGGAAAATCCCGAACGGCACCAGCTTCTCCTTCCCCATCAGCTTCATCGGGAGGAAGATCAGCGTGCCGATCAGCGCCCCGAGGAAGAGGGTGAGCAGCACCCCCTGCCAGCCGAGAAATGCGCCGAGCATCGCCATCATCTTGATGTCGCCGCCGCCCATCGCCTCCTCGCCGAAGGCCTTCTGCCCCACCACCGCGATCAGATAGAGCAGGACGTAGCCGACCACGGCACCGAGCAGCGCCGGTTGCCAGGTGAGCGCGCCGCCGAGGAACGCGAAGCCCAGTCCGATCACCGTCCCGCCGATGGAGAACTCATCGGGGATGATGTACTCGCGCGCATCGGTCATCGCGATGCCAAGCAGCAGCGTGCCAAACGTGGCCGCACGAATCGCCTCGACATCCATGCCGTACCACGCCACCGCGACGGCCCAGATGATGCCCGTCGCGAGTTCGATGAGCGGATACATGATCGGGATCGGCAGCGCGCACTGGCGGCACATGGCGCGAAGTGCCAGCCACGATAGGACCGGGATGTTGTCGTACCAAGTGATTTGATAACCACAGCGCGGGCAGCGCGACCGTGGCTTCACCACCGACAACTCCGCCGGCCAGCGGGTGATGCAGACGTTCAGGAAGGAGCCGAGCAGCAGGCCGAACGCCCCCGCAAAGCCCACCAACGGCCACCACGGATCGCCACCTGGAGGAGTCAGCGTCACCGGGTCACCTGGTAGAGGAGAATGCCTGCGGCGATCGCCACGTTGAGCGATTCGGCGTCAGGCGAAATCGGAATCGCGACATGCTTCTCGGCCTGCCCGAGCAATTCGGGCCGAATACCCGCGCCCTCATTCCCCAGCAACAGCGCAATCGGCCCGCTCGGCGCCGTGCCCAACGGCTCGCCATCCATCGTCGTGGCCCACGGCGCCACGCGGTGCTGCTTGAGCCACGCAAAGGTCGCCACGTCGTCGGCGTGCAGATGCGGCACCAGAAAGAGCGCGCCCATTGCCGCGCGCACCACCTTCGGATTGGTGAGGTCCACCGTGCCCGGCAGCGCCACGATCCCCGCCGCGCCGAACGCCAGTGCCGTCCGCGCAATGGTGCCGACGTTGCCCGGGTCCTGCACGCCATCGAGGATCACCACCGGCTTCTTCGGCGCGACCATCATGGCATCGAGCGTCCAGGCGCGCGGTTCGTACACCGCGACGATCCCCTGCGGCTGCTCGGTGGCGGCCACCTCGTCGAGTTGCTCGTCGCTGAGGTGCTCAACCGCTACGCCCGCGTCCCGCAGCGCCTGGAGCAACACGGCGCCGCGCGGCGTCGCCTCCAGCGTCGGGCCGACCACGGCGCCCTTGCACGGCACCCCCGCCGCAAGCATCTCTTCCACCAGACGCACCCCTTCCGCCAGCGCCAATCCTCGGCGCTCGCGGGCCTTGCGGCGGTGCAGGTCGCGGATCGTGCTCAGCAGGGCCATGGGCTCGGAGGTCGATGATGAATGGTTCACGGCGGATCGCACTGACGATTGCCGGGTCGGACTCGGGTGGCGGTGCCGGCATCCAGGCCGACCTGAAGACCTTCGCCGCCTGGGAGGTCTACGGCACGTCGGTCATCGTCGCGATCACTGCGCAAAATACCCTCGGCGTGACCGCCGTCCATCCGGTCCCCGGTGAGGTGATCGCGGCGCAACTGATGGCCGTCGCCGACGACCTGCCACCGGATGCCTGCAAGAGCGGGATGCTGGCGACCCGCGAACTCGTCGAACTGGTGGCCACATCGATCGGCGCACGCGGTTGGCGTCAGTATGTCTGCGATCCGGTGATGGTGGCTACCTCCGGCGATCGGTTGCTCGATGCCGATGCCGTGGACGCGGTGCGGACACGCCTGCTTCCGTTAGCGCTCTGCGTCACGCCCAACCTCGATGAAGCCGAAATCCTCACTGGCCGCACCGTTCGCACGCCGGACGCAATGGCCGACGCCGGCAAGGCGCTGCTCGACCTCGGCGCGCGCGCCGCACTCGTGAAAGGTGGTCACCTCGACAGCGACATCCTCGTCGACATCCTCGTCACCGCCGACGGCGTCGAGCGCTACACCCGGCCTAGGCTGCATACCCGCGCGACCCACGGCACCGGCTGCACCCTCTCCGCCGCGATCACTGCCGCCCTCGCCCTCGGCCACGACCTTCACCACGCCGTGCCGCAGGCGCTCGACTACCTGCAGGCCGCTATCCGCGCCGCACCGGGGCTGGGAGCGGGGCATGGGCCGGTGTGGCATGGGATTCGGCGATAGGCGAACGGCGATTGGCGAACAGTGACGACAGTGCCGTTCGCTGTTCGCTGTTCGCCGTTCGCCTCTACTCCGCCACTACCCCTGTGACGATTCTCGCCAACGTCTCCCCCGCCTTCCCCGCCACGTCCATCACCTCGCGGTGGTCAAGCACACCGGCGAAGGTGCCTGCGGCCGGGTTGGTGATCAGCGAGATCCCGAGGCAGCGCATCCCGCGCGCACGGGCCGCGATCACTTCGACCACGGTGCTCATGCCCACGGCATCGGCGCCGAGGCGCTCGAGCATCCGCACTTCCGCGGGCGTCTCGTAGGTCGGGCCGAGGAGGCCGGCATAGACGCCTTCTTCCAGCGTCACGCCGAGGCCGGCGGCAACCCCTTTGGCACGGGCGCGCAGCGCGGCGTCATACGCGACCGTCATATCGGGGAATCGGGTCTCGCCATGAAAGACACTGCCCTCGAGCGGGTTGCGGCCAGTGAGATTGAGGTGATCGCTGATCAACATCAGCGTCCCCGGCACGAAGGAGCGTCGAATCCCGCCGGCCGCGTTCGTGACGATCAAGGTGGTCACACCCAGCGCGCCAAAGACGCGCACCGGCAGTGCCGCCTCGGCGGCACTGTGGCCCTCGTACATGTGGAAGCGACCGCTCTGCAGGATCACCTCGGTCCCGCCGAGACGCCCGGCGACGAGCTCGCCGCTGTGACCGACGACGGAGGTAGGATGAAACCCGGGCAGTGGTCCGTAGGGCATCCGGATTGGCGCTTCCACATGCTCGGCGAGGCCTCCGAGCCCGGACCCCAGCACAATGGCAACCTTGGGGATGCGGCCGCCGAGCGTGGTGTGGATGGTGTGTGCCGCGAGCGCGACCAGCTCTTCATGCTCCTTGGTTTTCATGCGAGCATCCCCGCGAGTGAGGCTGAAATGAACGCGGCCAGGTTGCCGGCGATCATCGCCTTGAGGCCGAACTTCGCAATTTCGCCGCGACGTTCCGGCGCGAGGCCACCGATCCCGCCAATCTGGATCGCAATCGACGAGAAATTCGCGAAGCCGAGCAAGGCATAGGTGCAGATGAGGGCCGAGCGTGGCGACAGCACCACGCCAGTGCCGAGGTCACCGGCGAACTGGGCGTAGGCAACGAACTCGTTGAGCGAGGTCTTGAGCCCAATCAGGCCGCCGACATACGCGGTGTCGGCCCAGGGGACGCCCATGACCCAGGCGAGCGGCCGCAAGACTGTTCCGAGCACCAGCTGGAGCGAGAGGTGCTCGATCCCCACCAGGCCGCCCAGCCAGCCGAGGCCGGCGTTGAGCATGGCGACGAGCGCGACGAACGCCATCAGCATCGCCGCGACGTTGATGGCCAGCTGCACGCCTTGCGAGGCGCCATTCGCGGCGGCCTCGATCACACTGCCGTCCTTGACCATTGCCGCCTCACCAAAATCGAGGCTGCCCTGCGTCACCGGTACTTCGGTTTCCGGCTTGAGGATCTTGGCGAGATAGAGGCCGGCAGGGGCGTTCATCACCGAAGCGGCGAGCAGGTGCGACGCGATCCCCGGGAGGATCCCCGCCAGCATGCCCACATACGCCGCGAGCACACCACCCGCCACGGTCGCGAAGCCGCCGACCATCACCGTGACCAGTTCCGACTGCGTCATCTTCGCGACGAACGGCTTGATGAGCAGCGGCGCTTCGGTCTGCCCGAGGAAGATGTTGCCTGACGCCGAGAGCGTCTCGGCGCCCGACGTCCCCAGCGTCTTCTGCATCCCCCAGGCGAGCCCCTTCACGATCCACTGCATCACACCGAGGTAGTAGAGCACCGACATCAGCGCGGAGAAGAAGATGATCGTCGGCAGCACCGAGAAGGCGAAGAAGGCGCCGGTGTTGGCCACCATGCCGGCGGAGCTGTCGAGTGCGCCACCCACCCCCGGGAGCCCGACCGGGACGTTGCTCTGCACCAGATTGCCGAAGACGAAGCGAGCGCCCTGTTCCTGGAAGCCGAGCAGCGCGGTGATCCACCCGCCGACGGTCTGGAAGAAGGCACGACCCACGCTGGTCTTGAGCACCACAAGGCCGAAGGCGACCTGCAAGGCCACGCCGCTCCCGACCAGGCGCCAATTGATCCGCTTCCGGTCGTAGCTCATCAGCACCGCGAGCCCGATCATCGTCACCATGCCGACGATGCCCATCAGCCGATCGGTGAAGGGGATGTCGAGGCCGTTCTTGAGCGCCGTGAAACGCTCGGCGGCGGTCTGGGTCTGCAGGGCGAGATGGAGAAGGGTCACGAGTGGCTCGCGAGAGTGGCCATGGCATGCTCGCGGAGAGCGAGCCGCTCAGGCCAGGGGAGGAAGGCATGCTCGAAGGCGGTGAGGGCCATCGTCTCGAGCTCGGTGGGGGTGAAGCCGAGCGCCTGCTGCGCCAGAAGATACTCGTCGGTCAGGACCACGCCGCTCATCAGCCACGAGTCGGTACAGAGTGTCACCGGAATGCCGGCGTCGAAGTACTGACGCACTGGATGCGCTGCCGCCGTGGCCACGACGCGGGTCTGCAGATTCGAGGTGATGTTGACCTCGATGCAGATGCGCCGGTCGCGCACATACTCCAACAGTGCGGGGTTCTCGTAGAGCCGCGTCCCGTGGCCGATCCGCACCGCGCGGCAGCTGTGGATCGCCTCGAAGATGCTCTCCCACCCCGCGGCCTCACCGGCATGCACCGTGATGCCGAGTCCGCCGCGCGCCGCCAGGTCGAATGCCTCGCGATGGAGTTCGGGTGGCCGTCCCGCCTCGCCGCCCGCCAGGTCGAAGCCCACGACGCCATGGCTCCGCATTCGCACCGAATGCTCGGCGATGATCAGCGACAGCTCAGGGTCGTAGTGACGCAGCGAGCAATTGATGATCCGTGCCGGCACGCCGAAGTCGGCGAGCCCGCGCTGCAGCCCGCGCCACTCGGCTTGGATCACCTCGTCGAGTGAGAGCCCCTCGCGGGTGCTCAGTTGCGGGCAGTAGCGAATTTCCAGGTAGCGGAGTCCATCGGCGGCGGCATCCTCCACCATTTCGTAGGCCACGCGCTCGATCGCCTCGGGTCGCTGCAGTAGCGCGATGGTGACATCGAACCTGGCGAGGTAGTCCTCGAGGTTCCGCGCATCGTCCACCAACATCCACCGGCGCAGCGACTCGGCGTCGGTGGCCGGGAGCGGGACGCCATAGGCCGTCGCCAGCTCGAGCATCGTGGCCGGTCGAAGCGAGCCATCCAGGTGGACGTGCAGTTCGGCCTTCGGCATCCGCCGGAGCGCCTCACGCATCGGTCGACTCCTCGGTGCGGGCTGACCGTTGCAGCCGATAGATCGCCCCAGCGGCCACCGGCGCGTCGGCGTCGACTGGCAGCCCCCGGGCGTCAGTGGCTGTCGCGCCCCCGAGGAGCAGGGCAAGCAGATCGGGGTCATGATCGCCCAGGGACTGGGCGAGGGAACGGCCCGGGGCCACGCGGAGCGGCCGGCCATTCACGAAGATTGGGATGAGATTTGGAGTCACGTGGGTAAATATCCGGTCACAAGTAGGCTTCCTGCAACGCCGCAGCGCTTGCCCCCCCGCCGCCGGGAGAGTTCGTTTGAGCCCAGAATGGCGTGGGAGCCCTCCTCGGGGGCCACCCGACCCGCCAGTCGCCCTGCCTGGAGCCCTGATGACACATCGCATTCTGGTGGTGGACGACGAACCGGATATCACGGCGCTCGTGGCCTATCATCTGGCCAAGGCGGGGTTCCGGGTCTCGACCGCGACCAACGGCCCTGATGCCCTCAAGGCGGCCAAGGAGGAGCGGCCCGACGTGGTCGTGCTCGACCTGATGCTCCCCGGCCTCTCGGGGTACGAGGTGCTCACGGAGCTCCGGAAGCGCGAGGAGACCCGCGACGTCGGGGTGATTCTGCTCACCGCCCGCCGCGACGAGCCCGACCGGATCCGCGGCCTCTCCCTCGGCGCCGACGATTACCTCACCAAACCCTTCTCCCCGGCCGAACTCGCCTTGCGGGTCCAAGCCCTCCTGCGCCGCCTCGCCGCCCCGGCGGTCGCCAAAGGCTCGACCCTCGTGGCCGAGGAGCTGGTGGTCGACCGCGCGGCGCACAAGGTGCTGCTCGAGGGCGAGGAGCTCTCGCTGACCGCCACCGAGTACAAGCTGCTGGTCATGCTCCTGGAGCGGCGCGGGCGGGTCCAATCGCGCCCGCAGCTGCTCGAAACGGTGTGGGATGCCCAGCCCGACATCCAGACCCGCACCGTCGACATGCACGTCCAGCGGCTCCGCTCCAAGCTCGGCGAGATGGGCGACATGATCGAGACGGTGCGTGGCTTCGGCTACCGCTTCAAGTCTCCCGAGCGGGGAAGTCGCCCAGCGTGAGTCTGACCAGTCGCCTGGTATGGGGTACCATCACGGTGGTGGCCTTCACGCTCCTGCTGATGCTCTGGGGCGCGGAACGCTGGTCGATGACGGCGGCCGCGCTCTTTGCGTTGGTGGTCGCGCTCGGACTCGCGACGTTGACTGGACGCGCTGTCGCGCAGCCGTTGGTGGCGCTCTCCAAGGCGGCCCGCGATATCGCCTCGGGGCTGCTGCCGGCATTCCCCCGCTCCGGCATTCCCGAGGTCGACGCGCTGGTGCAGGCGCTGCGGCAGATGAATCGCCAGCTGGCCGATCGCTTCGAGGATGTACAGCGCGAAAAGGCCGAGGCGGCCGCGATCGTCAACGCGATGGTCGAGGGGGTCATCGCCACCGACCCGCGCGGCCGCATCGTCACCGCCAACCCCGCCGCTCGCCGACTGCTTGGCTACACGCACGATGCCGAGCTGCCCGATCTGCGGACGCTGTTCCGGGTCAAGGCGGCGCGTGCCGCCGTCGACGAGGTGCTCGAAGGCGAGGCCATCCAGGATCGCGAAGTGGAATTCGACGGGGTGACGCTGACCCTGAATGCCCGCCCCCTCGCAACCGGTGGCGCGGTGCTGGTGTTGCACGACCTCACCGAGGTGCGCCGACTCGAGGCGGTCCGTCGGGACTTCGTCGCCAACGTCTCGCACGAACTGAAGACACCGCTCACCTCGATCTCCGGCTATGCGGAGACGCTGGCCGACGGGGGCGTTGACGCGGCGACCACCACGCGCTTTCTCGAGACGATCCTCGCCAATGCGCGGCGGATGCAGCGCCTCGTCGATGACCTCCTCGACCTTTCACGCATCGAGGCGGGACGATGGGTGCCCGAGCCGGTGCCGGTGACGATCGACGCGGCCGTGTCGGAATGCTGGACGATGTTCGTGGAGCGGGCGGCCGGGCGGCGCGTGACGCTGGTGCGGGCCATCGCGTCGGATGCGACGCAGGTGATGGCCGACCCGGATGCGGTTCGCCATCTCCTGCAGAATCTGATCGACAACGCCCTGCGCTACGTGCCGGAGGGTGGCACGATCACCTGTCGCAGTCAGCATGCCGACCGCGGCGTGGTCCTCAGCGTGGAAGACAACGGCAGCGGCATCAGCAGTGACCACCTCTCGCGGATCTTCGAGCGCTTCTATCGCGTCGATCCTTCCCGCTCCCGCGATGAGGGCGGCACCGGCCTCGGTCTCGCGATCGTCAAGCACATGGTCGAGGCGCACGGCGGCCGCGTCTGGGCGGAGAGCAGCCTGGGCGAGGGGACGGCGGTGCGGAGTTGGTGGCCCGAGGGGTTGTGACGAAGTCGTGACGATTGCAGCCACGGTGTACCCCGAGTTCGGCTAATTTTGGGGGATGCATCCTCCCCGCCTCCCGGGCCTGCTCACCGCCCTGACCCTGTTGCTGCCGCTGGCGGCACCCGCCCAGCAGATCCTGACCGGCGCCGGTGCCACCTTCCCCTATCCGCTCTACTCGAACTGGTTTGCCACCTACCAGCAGCAGACCGGGGTGCGGATCAATTATCAGTCGATCGGTTCGGGCGGTGGTATCCGGCAGTTCATCAAGGGGACCGTCGACTTCGGCGCCTCAGACGCCAGCATGAAGGACGACCAGGTCGCGGCGGTGCAGGGCAACGTGGAGCAGCTCCCGACGGTGATCGGCTCCGTCGTCCTCACCTACAACCTCAAGGGGCGGGGCACGCGTCGCCTCCGCCTCGATGCGCCCACGATCGCCGACATCTATCTGGGTCGGATCACGACGTGGCAGGACCCGCGCCTCAGGGCGCTGAACCCCGGGATGGTGTTCCCCAAGCTCGACATCGTGGTGGTCGGCCGCTCCGACGGCTCGGGCACCACCTTTGTCTTCACCGACTATCTCGCCAAGGTCTCGCCCGAGTGGTTGCGGCGCGTGGGGCGCGGCACGGCGGTGCGCTGGCCGGCCGGCCTCGGCGGCAAGGGCAACGAAGGCGTCACCGCGCAGGTGAAGCTGCTCGAAGGGAGCATCGGCTTCGTCGAGATGAGCTACGCGCTGGCGAACAAGTTGGCCTTCGCGGAGCTGCAGAATCAGGCCGGGGCGTGGGTGATCCCGACGCTCAAGTCGGCGCAGGCCGCGGCCGCCTCGCTGGACTGGACCGCGGCCACCGACTTCCGCGTCTCGATCACCAACGCGCCCGGGAAGGATGCCTACCCGATCTCGTCGTTCACCTGGCTGCTGATCTACCGCGACAGCAAGTCGCCGGCGACCGCGCGGCAGCTGCGTGACTTCCTGCGCTGGATGTTGAGCCCGGAAGCGCAGGCGCAGGCCGAGCGGCTGCACTACGCGCCACTCCCGAAGGTCGTCGCCGACCTCGTGGCGGCACGACTTCCGACCCTGCGAGCCAACGGTCGGCCGATTCCGTGAGCAGCGCGCACCCCTCGACCGGGATCTGGGGCGACCGTCTCTTTCGCGGCTTCGTCACGCTCGCCGCGCTCTCGGTCCCGGTCCTGCTCGGCTTCCTGGTGTACGAGCTCTATGTCGGCGCCGCGCCCGCGATCGCGCGCTTCGGCGTCGGCTTCCTCACCAGCGATATCTGGGATCCGGTCGCCGGTGAGTTCGGCGCATGGCCGCTGATCGTCGGCACGCTGCTCTCCGCCTTCCTCGCCCTGCTGATTGCCGTGCCGCTCTCGCTCGGCGTGTCGATCTTTCTGGTGGAGTTCGCCCCCAAGGCGATCCGCGGCCCGATCGGCTTCGTCATCGAACTGCTCGCCGCCATCCCGTCGGTGGTCTACGGCCTCTGGGGCATTTTCTTCCTGATCCCGCTCCTCCGCGCGACGCTCTTCCCCTTTCTCCGCTCGACGCTCGGCTTCCTGCCCTTCTTCCAGGGACCGATCTACGGCCCGTCGATGCTGACCGCGGCGATGATTCTCGCGATCATGGTGATGCCCTACATCATGTCGGTCTCGCGCGAGGTGCTGCTCGCGGTGCCGACGGCGCAACGCGAGGCCGCGCTGGCCCTTGGCGCAACCCGCTGGGAAGCGGTGACCGGCGCCGTGCTGCCGTATGCGCGCTCCGGCATCATCGGCGCGATCATCCTCGGCCTCGGCCGCGCGCTCGGCGAGACGATGGCCGTCACCATGTTGATCGGCAATCGGCACGAGATCTCGGCGTCGCTCTTCGCCCCGGGCTACACCATGGCGTCGGTGATCGCGAACGAGTTCACCGAGGCCTCGACCGATCTGCACTTCGCCGCGCTGACGTACGTGGCGCTGGTACTCTTTGCCGTCACCGTCCTGGTGAATGCCGCGGCGCGCCTGCTCATCTGGCGGGTGTCACGGAAGAGCGGCGGGACGACGGCATGAACCGGCAGACGCTCCGCTTCGCGGTAAGCAACGTGATGGTCGCGTTGACCGTCGCGGCGGTCGTCGTCGCCGTCCTGCCGCTGCTCCTCATCCTGGCGACGGTGATTGCCAAGGGCGCCGGGTCGCTGTCGCTGGCCTTCTTCACCAATCCACCCGGTCCGATCGGGTCGGTTGGTGGTGGCGTCCTGCACGGTCTGGTCGGCACGCTGATGATGGTCGGCGTCGCCTGCCTCGCCGGACTGCCGATCGGCATCGGCGCCGGGATCCATTGCGCCGAGTATCCGCACCATTGGTTGAGCACCGTGTCCCGGTTCGTCGCCGATGTGATGAACGGTACCCCGTCGATCGTGGTCGGCGTCTTTGCCTGGACGTGGATCGTGGCCAAGCAGGGCCACTTCTCCGCCCTGGCCGGCAGCGCGGCGCTTGGCATGCTGATGATCCCGATGGTGATGCGTACCACCGAGGAGATGATCACGCTGGTCCCCAACGCCCTTCGCGAAGCGGCGCTCGCCCTCGGCTATCCTCGGTGGCGCACGTCGCTCACGATTGTGCTGCGGACCTGTCTCCCCGGCATCGTCACCGGCTCGCTACTGGCCGTGGCGCGCATTGCGGGTGAAACCGCCCCGCTGCTCTTCACCGCGCTCGGCAATCAGTTCGTCTCGACCGACATGAACCAGCCGATGGCCGCGTTGCCGCTAGTGGTCTTCTCGTATGCCACCGGCCCCTACGAAGAGTGGCACGCGCTGGCGTGGGCCACGGCGCTGGTGCTGATCCTGGTCGTATTGGTGCTCTCGCTGCTGGCGCGCTGGGCTACCCGCTCGCGGTTCGACGCCCGTGGCTGACCTGACTCCGGCGCGCGTCGCCACGGACAAGCTCACGGCGATGTACGGCAAGTTCACCGCCGTGCACGACATCTCGCTGCAGTTCGCCGCGAACCAGGTGCACGCCCTGATCGGCCCGTCGGGCTGCGGCAAGAGCACCTTCCTCCGCACGCTCAATCGGATGCACGAGATCAGCGGTGGCGGGTGGATTGCGGGCAAGGTGCTCCTCGACGGCGTCAACATCTACGCCGATGGTGTGGACGTCGTCGCACTCCGGCGCCGAGTGGGCATGGTCTTCCAGAAGCCGACGCCCTTCCCGATGCTCTCGGTGCGTGACAACGTTGCTGCCGGCTTGCGGGTCGGCGCACGGCACAGCAAGCGCGAGATGGACGAGATCGTCGAGCGGGCCCTGCACCAGGCCGCCCTGTGGGACGAGGTGAAGGACCGACTGCAGGAGAGTGCCCTCGGCCTCTCGGGCGGCCAGCAGCAGCGCCTCTGCATCGCGCGGACCATTGCGGCGCGTCCCGAGGTGATCCTCCTCGACGAGCCGACCAGCGCGCTCGATCCGCAGGCGACGCAACGCATCGAGGAACTGCTCTTCGAGCTGAAGCAGGAGTTCACCATCGTGATCGTGACCCATAACCTGCAGCAGGCGGCGCGGGCGTCGGACACGACCTCCTTCTTCTATATGGGGCGGCTGATCGAAAGCGGGGCGACCAAGCAGCTGTTCACCGCGCCGACCCAGGCGCAGACCGAGGCCTACATCACGGGGCGGTTCGGATGAGCGAGCCCCAGGCGGCAGCGATCGCGGTTCGCGGCTTCTCCTTCTGGTATGGGGCGACCCAAGCGCTGGCGGACCTCGACTTCACCATCGGCGAGCGGCAGGTCACCGCGGTGATCGGCCCGTCGGGGTGCGGCAAGAGTACCTTCCTACGCGCCGTGAACCGGATGCACGACCTCGTGCCCGGCGCCCGACACGTGGGCGCCATCGAACTCGACGGCGAGGACGTCTACGCCCCCGGGACGAATGTGGTCGCGCTCCGCCGCCGGGTCGGGATGGTCTTCCAGAAGCCGAATCCCTTCCCGAAGAGCATCTTTGACAACGTCGCCTATGGCGCTCGGCTCAACGGGCTCGTCGCCCCGGACGACGTCCCCGACCTGGTCGAACGTTCGCTGCGGCACGCCGCGCTGTGGGATGAGGTGAAGGATCGGCTCGGCCGGAGCGCGCTGACCCTCTCCGGCGGCCAGCAGCAGCGGCTCTGCATCGCCCGGGCCCTCGGCAACGCCCCCGAGGTCCTGTTGATGGACGAGCCCTGCTCTGCCCTCGACCCGATCGCGACCCAGAAGGTCGAGGAATTGATCGTCGAGCTCAAGCGGGACTACACGATCGTCATCGTCACGCATAACATGCAGCAGGCCGCGCGCATCTCCGACATCACCGGATTCTTCGATCGGGGGCGGCTGGTGGAGCTGGGCGACAGCCGGCAGATCTTCACCAACCCCCGTCATGAACGGACGGAAGCGTACATCACCGGGAGATTCGGATGAGCGAGACCCATCGCCACTTCCACGAGGAGCTGAGCCACGTCAAGGTGCGCCTGCTCACCATGTCGGGGGAAGCGGAGGCGGCGCTTGGCCTCGCGGTCGAGGCGCTGCTGGAGCGTGACGCAGCCAAGGCCGAACGGGTGATCCACGGCGACCGCACCATCGACGCGATGGAGGTCGAGATCGAGGAGCAGTGCATCAACCTCCTCGCGCTGCAGCAGCCGATGGCGCGTGACCTCCGCATGCTCACCTCCGCCCTGAAGATCGCCAACGACCTCGAGCGGGTCGGCGACCACGCGGTCAACATCGCGCAGTCGGCCGAGCGCCTCGCCAAGAGCCGGCCGATCACGCCCGAGCCCGAGATCGTCGAGATGGCGCGACTCGCCCGCGGCATGCTCTCTGACGCGCTCGAGGCATTCATCCGCGGCGATGCCGCGGCTGGGCGCGAGGTCTGCCGCCGGGACGACAAGGTTGACCTTCTGCACCGCTCCGTTTTCCGGATCCTGCTCACGCACATGATGGAGGATCCGCACATGATCAGCGCGGGCATGGATCTCTTCCTGGTCAGCCGTAACCTCGAACGGGTCGCCGACCTCGCCACCAACATCGGCGAGGACGTCGTCTTCCTGGTCGAGGGGAAGTCGATCAAGCACCACGCCGAGGACCGCGGCGACGCGGCCACGTGAGCGCCCCCGTCGCAGGACGGGAGCGCCTCGGCGCGATCGACGTCGGGTCGAACTCGATCCGCCTCCTCGTCGCGGAACACGACCCGGCGAGCGGCATCGAAGTGATCGACGAGGAGAAGGACATGCCCCGGCTGGCCCGAGGCGTCGCCGCGACCGGGGCGCTCGATCCGGATGCCATGGAACAGGCGTTCGAGGCGCTGCGCCGGATGAAGGGGGTGGCCGAGCGACGCGGCGTGACGCGGATGGCCGCGGTCGCCACCTCCGCGATGCGCGATGCCAGCAATGGGCCGGCCTTCGCCGCCCGAATCCGCCGCGAGCTCGGCATCCCGCTCGAGATCATCGACGAGGACCGCGAGGCCCGCCTCTCGTGGCGCTCGGTGGCGCACCACTTCACCCTGACCGACACGCGCACGCTGGTGGCCGACATCGGCGGCGGCTCGCTCGAGCTGATCGGCGCCGTCGATGGTCTCGTCGAAGTGACGACCTCGCTCCCGCTCGGTGCCGTCCGGTTGACCGAGTCGCACCTGCCCGGGAAGCGCGATCCGCAGAAGGAAGTCGCCGCCCTGCGGCGCCACGTGCGTCAAGTGCTCCGGAAGGCGCTCCCGTGGCGCGACTGGATCCAGGCCACGCTCATCGGTTCCGGCGGCTCGTTCACCAACATGGCACGGATGGCCATCGCCCGGCGGGGCCTCGTCACCGAGTCCGTCCATGGCACCACGGTGCATACCGGTGAGGTCGAGGCGCTGCTGGAATGGCTCTGCACCAAGACGGCGGCGGAACGCGCGGCGGTGGCCGGGCTCAACCCCAACCGCGCCGACATCATCCTGGCCGGCCTCGCGGTCACCGCCGAGCTGCTGGCGCTGATCGATGGGCGCAAGGTGACCGTCTCCGCCTTCGGACTCCGCGAGGGACTGCTGCTCGAAATGGTGGGGCATGAGGGACCGGCGCGTCCCGCCGATCCGCTCCGGCTGATTCGTGAATTCATGGACCGTTGCCGCACCGATCGCCGCCACGTCGAGCAAGTGCGGCTACTGGCGCTCTCGTTGCACGATCAGCTGGCGCCCGCGCTCGGCTCCACGCCGGAGGAGCGCTGGCTGCTCGAGGCCGCCGCGTTGCTGCACGACGTCGGCCAGCTCGTGTCGTACGCGCGGCACCACCGCCACAGCTACCAGCTCATCACCCACGCGGAACGGATCGGCCTCGGCGCGCGCGACCGGAAGCTGGTCGCGCTGGCGTCGCGCTACCACCGGAAATCGGGGCCGAAGGCAAAGCACGAGGAGTTCAGTGCCCTCCCTGTCGAGGATCAGGCGATTGTCCGTCGGGTCAGCGCCCTGCTCCGCGTGGCCGATGGGCTGGATCGGGGACACACCGCGGCGGTCGATCGCGTCACCGCCACGGTGCTCGACGATCGCTGCGTCATCCGTGCCTTCCCTCGCCTCGAGGGGTCGGATGTCTCGCTGGAAGTGTACGGCGCCTCGCGGAAGTCAGACGTGCTGGCGAAGGCGCTGGGGAAAGACGTGGTGCTGGCGGCAGGGCTCTAGGGCCGGGATGATCGATCATCGATCATCGATGATCGATCACATTCGCTCACTTCTCGTTACGCTCCGTATGGCACCCAGATATTCTTCACCTGCGTCGCCTGCCGCAGGAACTCCGTCCCCTCGGACGCCGCCCCATCCTGCCAGTCGCGCACCCACCACTCCGTCCAGGTCCGCTTCAGGTTGCCCACCGAGAGTCGCTCGACCTCGGCCGCCTCGGCCTGGGTGCCGAAGCACCAGCACGCATCGACATCATCATGGCTCGCGAGCGGAGCGAGGAGTTCCGGCATGGTGCCCGTGACGAGGTTCACCACGCCGCCGGGGACATCGGACGTGTCGAGCACCTGATAGAGATCGGTGGCCAGCAACGCCCCGGACGTCGACGGTAGCACGACGACGGCGTTGCCCATCGCGATCGCGGGGAGCACCGTCGAGAGCAGGCCGAGCAAGGGCGCCTCGTCCGGGCAGCGGATGCCGATCACGCCGAGCGCCTCGGGCATCGCCAGCGTCACGCTGCGGAGCGGGGTGTGGTGCACGGCTCCGTCGTACTTATCGGCCCACGCCGCCCACGTGAAGCACCGCCGCACCGCCGCCTCGGCCTCCGCGCTTCCGTCGTGCCCGGTCACGGCCGCCAACCGCTCGGCGAACTCGGCCTGACGCGCCGCAAGATTCTCACCGAGGAAATAGAGCACCTGGGCGCGGAGGTGCGCCGTGGCGCCGCCCCACTTCGGCTGCGCGGCATGCGCCGCCTCGACGGCGTTGCGGATGTCCTTCCGGTTGCCGCGGCCGACCTCGCCGAGCCGACGGCCATCGGCACCGAACACCGGCAGGGCATAGCCGGAGTCGGGACGTGCCTGCTTCCCGCCGATGTAGAGCTTCGGCGTCCGATCGATCGCGGGGAGACCATCCCCCGAGGCGGCCATCCTCGCGGTTGGCGGTTCGCCGTTCGCCGCTCGCGGTTCGCGGGCCGCATGCCCGGCCTTCAAGTACTCGTACATCCCTTCCCGGCCGCCCTCGCGCCCGTACCCGGACTCGCGATAGCCGCCAAAGCCGCTGGAGGCGTCGAAGAGGTTGGTGCAGTTGACCCAGACAGTCCCGGCCTTGAGCCGCGGTGCCACATCGAGCGCCAGATTGAGATTGTCGCTCCACACCGACGCTGCGAGGCCATAGCGGCTGTTGTTGGCAATCTCCACCGCTTCGTCGTGCGTGCGGAAGGTGA
>JBBQJU010000023.1:0-18203 GCA_038326215.1 Gemmatimonadales bacterium
GTGTCGATCGAAACCGCCATCCGATCGCCGGCGGTGACCGCCGAGGTGTCGCGGGTGGCGGCCTTACCGGGAGTGCGCGCGTGGGTCAACGCCCGGCTGCGAGCAGCGGTTGCCGGGGCAGGGGGCGGGGTCATGGACGGGCGGGACATCGGGACGGTGGTCTTTCCGGACGCCCCCCTGAAGGTCTTCCTCACGGCCTCGCCGGAGGCTCGGGCGCGCCGTCGCCTGCTCCAAGAGGGTCAGGAACCAGCCCACGAGGCCGTGGCCGCCGAAGCGGCTCGGCTCGCCGAGCGGGACCGCCTCGATGCCGGACGGGAGGTCGCCCCGCTTCGGCAGGCGCCGGATGCCCTCCTGCTGGACACCAGTCACCTGGATTTCGAGACCCAGGTGGCGCGGATCGTGGGCTGGGCGGGGGAACGAGGGTTGCTGCCCCTCTGACCGGCAGGTATCTTTCTTGGCTGTCCCGAAATCGGGTCAGTCGAGGAATTTCCTCACCCCGAGGCCGCCGTGGCCCCGGTTTCCCGCTGTCGCAGGACCTCCCCGAATGTCTGAGACCGAGACCCCGACCGAAGACGCCGTGCTCGACGTGGCGCCCGCTGCCCCCACCTTCCTGTCGACCGCCGCGATGCCCTTCGCGATGTCGACGGGCATGCGTGTGCGTGCGGACCTCTACGACGAGGACTACACCAGCGATGAATACGAAGCGCTCCTGACGATGTACGAAGGGACGATGTCCCAGATCGTCGAGGGCGAGATCGTCAAGTCGAAGATCCTGCGCATCACCGACAACGCCGTCATCCTCGATGTCGGCTTCAAGTCGGAAGGCTCGGTGCCGCTCGACGAGTTCAAGGATCCGCAGAACCTCCAGGTCGGCGACGAGGTCGAGGTCTTCCTCGAGCACCTCGAGGACCAGGAAGGCGCGGTCGTCCTCTCGAAGAAGAAGGCCGACTTCATGCGCGTGTGGGAGAAGATCCGCATCGCCCATGAGTCCGACGAGCCGGTGGAAGGCACCCTGATGAAGAAGATCAAGGGTGGTGTGGTGGTGAACCTGATGGGCGTCGATGCCTTCCTCCCGGGCTCGCAGATCGCGCTGCGCCGGGTGCCGAACATCGACGAACTGCTCGGCTCGACCTACGAGTTCAAGATCATCAAGCTGAACAAGCGCCGGCGGAACATCGTCGTGTCGCGCCGCGTGATCCTCGAGAACGAGCGGGCGCACAAGCGCGAGCACCTCATGAAGGAGCTCGAGGTCGGTCAGGTCCGGAAGGGCATCGTCAAGAACATCACCGACTTCGGGGCGTTCATCGATCTCGGCGGCGTCGACGGCCTGCTGCACATCACCGACATGTCGTACGGGCGCGTTTCGCATCCGAGCGAGCTGGTCGGCATCGGCCGTGAAGTCGAGGTCAAGATCCTCGACATCGATTGGCAGCGTGAGCGGATCTCGCTCGGCATGAAGCAGCTCCAGTCCTACCCGTGGCAGAACGTCGCCGAGAAGTACCCGGTCGGCAGCCGCGTGCAGGGCAAGGTCGTCTCAATCACCAACTACGGCGCCTTCGTGGAGCTGGAGCCGGGGATCGAGGGGCTGGTGCACATCTCCGAGATGAGCTGGACCCGCAACGTCCGCCATCCGAGCAAGATCGTCTCGATCGGCGAGACCATCGAGGCCGTGGTGCTCAAGGTCGACGAGTCGGAGGAGAAGATCTCCCTCGGCATGAAGCAGACCGAGCAGGACCCCTGGATGATCCTGCCGCTGCGGTACCCGATCGGCACGCGCATCACCGGCAAGGTCCGCAACCTGACCTCGTTCGGCGCCTTCGTCGAAATCGAGGCGGGCATCGACGGCCTGATCCACATCTCCGACATGTCGTGGACCAAGCGCGTGCAGCATCCGTCGGAAGTGGTCAAGAAGGGCGACACGGTGGACGTCGTCATCCTCAACATCGACGCCGACAACAAGCGCATCTCGCTCGGCCTCAAGCAGGCGACCGATGATCCGTGGCTCACCATCGGCGAGAAGCTGCCGATCGGCACCGAGCTCCGGGCCAAGGTCCTCCGCCCGGTCGACAAGGGGATCGTGCTCGACCTCGGCAACGACATCGAGGGCTTCGCCCCCGTGTCGCAGATGGGGATCGGCCACGACCAGAACCCCGAGGATGCGGTCGTCCTCAATCAGCAGGTGATTGCCAAGATCCTCGAGGTGGACCCGATCCATCACCGCGTGGTCGTCGCGATCATCGAGTACCCGGAAGACGGCATCCCGGAGCCGGGCACCGAGCCCAGGCTCTCCGAGCTGCCGCGCTTGCCGGAGCCGTCGGACGTCGAGATCGACATGTCCGAGGTCGATGACGACAACTGAGCCACACACTCAGTCGGCTGTAACACGGGGGGGCGGCCATGTGAGGCCGCCCCCGCGTCGTTCCGCGACCCCCGCGCGCCGGCCCCGCTTGGCGGCACCCGTTCGCCGGTTAGTTTTCTCTCTCATGCCCGACCACCCCTCCCGTCTCGCCGATCTCCGACACCGTCAGACCCTGTCCGAACAGGGTGGCGGGGCCGCGCGGATCGCCCAGCAGCACCAGAAGGGCAAGCTTACCGCGCGTGAGCGGCTCGACCTCCTGCTGGATGCCGGTTCGTTCGTGGAACTCGACCGCTTCGTCACCCACCGCACCACCGACTTCGGCATGGCGGACGACCGCCCGCTCGGCGACGGCGTCGTGACCGGGTGGGGCCGCATCGATGGTCGGCTCGTCTATGTCTTTTCGCAGGACTTCACCGTCTTCGGTGGATCGCTCTCCGAGACGCACGCCGCGAAGATCTGCAAGGTGATGGACCTCGCCGTGCGGAACGGTGCCCCGATGATCGGCCTGAACGATTCCGGTGGCGCGCGCATCCAGGACGGGGTGGCGTCGCTCGGGGGCTACGCCGACATCTTCCTCCGCAACACACTCGCCTCGGGCGTCGTGCCCCAGATCTCCGCGATCCTCGGGCCGTGCGCCGGCGGCGCGGTGTACTCGCCGGCGATCACCGATTTTGTGCACATGGTGCGTGGCGTGGGCTACATGTTTGTCACCGGCCCCAACGTCGTGAAGACGGTAACCCACGAGGATGTGACGTTCGATGATCTCGGGGGCGCCGACGTGCACGCGGAGACCTCGGGGGTGGCGCATTTCGTCCACGCGACCGAGCCGGAATGCCTCCTCGCGATTCGCACGCTGCTCGGTTTCCTCCCGTCGAACAACGTCGACGATCCGCCGCGCGTGCCGACCACCGATCCGGTGGACCGTCGCGAGGAGCGGCTGCTCGAGGTGATTCCCGACCTGGCCGCGAAGCCGTACGACATGCATGACGTGCTCGGGGCCATCGTCGACGATGCGATCTTTCACGAGGTGATGCCCGCCTTCGCCGGCAACATCCTGACCGGTTTCGCCCGCCTCGGCGGCCGACCGGTCGGCGTGGTCGCGAATCAGCCGGCGGTGCTGGCCGGGGTCCTCGACATCAACGCCTCGGTGAAGGCCGCGCGCTTCATCCGCTTCTGTGATGCCTTCAACATCCCACTCGTCACCTTTGTTGATGTCCCGGGCTTTCTCCCGGGCGTCGGGCAGGAACACGGCGGGATCATCCGGCACGGCGCCAAGCTGCTGTACGCGTACTGTGAGGCGACCGTCCCGAAGTTGACCGTGATCACCCGGAAGGCGTATGGTGGAGCGTACGACGTGATGAGCTCCAAGCATATTCGCGGCGACGTCAACCTCGCCTGGCCGACGGCGGAGATCGCGGTGATGGGTCCCAAGGGGGCGGTGGAGATCCTCTACAAGCAGGAGATCCGCCAGGCGGTGGACCCGGTCGTCGAGGCCGCGGCGAAGACCGATGCCTACACGCAGGCCTTCGCGACGCCGTATCAAGCCGCCGCCCGCGGCTACATTGATGATGTGATCGATCCGCGCGACACCCGTCCGCGATTGATTGATGCGCTGCAGACCCTCGAAACCAAGCGCGATCGCAATCCACCGAAGAAGCACGGATGCATTCCCCTCTGACTCCCCGCCGGGCGCTTCGCGCCGCTCTCACTCTGGGCCTTCTGGCCTGGGCGACAGGACTGCGCGCCCAGGCCACCGCCGTGGGTGGGAGCGCAGCCGTGGGGAGTTCGGCGGTGCAGCGTGCCGAGTCGTTGTTGCGCGAGGGGCGTCGGGGAGAAGCGAAGATGTTTCTTGGCCAGCATCTCGCGCTCGAGCCCAATGATGGGCGCGCCTGGTTCGCGTTGGGTCGCATCCATCTCGGGGACGCGCAGCGCTGGCATCGCGAGGGCCACCCCGCCGTCGGGATGGGGATCCCCGTGGCCCAGTTCGCGTCCTCGGCCTTCGAGCAGGCGTACCGGCTGCTGGCCGACTCCGCCAGCGTCTACCTGGTACTCGCCGTCGTGGAGCAGGCCACCCTGCGGGTCGAGCGCCTCGGCTGGGCTGGCGCCGTCGACGAGCTGATGGTCCCGGAGGAACTCCCACTGCCTCCGGTGCTCAATGAGCTCGGGCAGAATCTGATGGGTTCCTGCCCGCGCGGGGGTGTCCTCGTCACCGGGTCGTTGGTGGAGACGGCCGCGGTCTGGGGTGCGCGGCTTCTCAACGATGAGCGCGCCGATCTGATTCTGATCCGTCCCGACCTCTACGCCTTTGACTCCCTTTATCGGGGACGGATGGCGACCGCGATCGGTGCGGACGCCGCGGCGGACCTGCCGGCGGCGTTGGTGGCGGCGAGTGCGAAGCGGCCTGTCTGCCTCACGCCCACGGTCGATTCGATCACCACGACGGCGCTCAGTTGGCATCCACTGCGATTGGTCCTCGCGGCTGGGGCGATCGCGAACGGCGAAGCCCCGATGGTGATGAGCGTGCACCAACTGGCGCGCACCGGAATCGCCGGCTCGGTCTGGAGCGAGGCGGTGCGCGACGTCTACGAGCTCGCGGCGCGGCGCAATCGGGCCCTCTGCGAGTCCCTGTTCAATCGCCCTGACGCCCACGGCCTCCCGGCCATCGCGGCCTGTCCCCAATGACGCCCCGTCCCATCCGACGCGTCCTGGTCGCCAACCGGGGCGAAATCGCGCTGCGCATCATCCGCGCCTGCCATGACGAAGGGCTCGAAGCCGTGGCGGTCTATTCCGATGCCGATCGACACGCGCCCTTCGTGCGTGCGGCCGACGTGGCCATCCGGCTCGGTCCCGCGCCCGCGGCGGAGAGCTACCTCAACGCCGCGCTCATCCTCGCCGCCGCAGAGGCCAGCGCGGCCGATGCCATTCATCCGGGATATGGCTTCTTCTCGGAGCGCGCGCCCTTCGCGCGGGCCGTCGAACAGGCGGGCCTCGTCTGGATCGGCCCCCCGTCGAGCGCCATCGAAGCCATGGGGGACAAGACCGCAGCCCGGCGCCTAATGCAGGCGGCCGGCGTGCCGATCGTCCCGGGGGCAGTGGCGGCGCTCGACAACCCCACCGATGCCTTGGCGATGGCCGAGCAGATCGGGTACCCGGTGCTGGTGAAGGCAACGGCCGGCGGCGGCGGCAAAGGGATGCGCGTGGTGACCACCGCTGCCGCCCTCCCCGGGGCGTTGACCTCTGCCGCCAGCGAGGCACTCAAGGCATTCGGTGACGGCAGCGTCTATCTAGAGAAGTACGTCGAGCGGCCGCGACACGTGGAGATTCAGGTGCTCGCCGACGAGGAGCGCACTGTGCACGTCGGCGAACGCGAGTGCTCGGTACAACGGCGCCATCAGAAGCTCCTCGAGGAAGCGCCCTCCGTGGCGGTGTCGCCCGCCCTTCGGGAGACGATGGGCGCCGCCGCCGTCGCCGCTGCCGCCGCCGTGGGCTACCGCGGGGCGGGGACATGCGAGTTTCTCCTCGCCGCGGATGGGTCGTTCTACTTTCTCGAAATGAACACCCGTATTCAGGTCGAACACCCGGTGACGGAGGAAGTGTACGGGGTCGACCTCGTGCGCGAGCAACTGCGTATTGCGCGTGGCCTGCCGATGTCGCTCCCCGAAGGGCCGTTGGTCCCGCGCGGCTGGGCAATCGAATGCCGGATCACTTCCGAGGATCCGACCAACCAGTTGCTCCCGAGTGCCGGACGCATCCGCTGGATGCGGGCGCCCGCCGGACCAGGGGTGCGCTGGGAGAGCGGGGTCGAGGCCGGGAGTGAGGTGACGCTGCACTATGACTCGATGCTGGCCAAGCTGATTGTCCATGCGCCGACGCGGCCAATGGCGATCGATGCGATGCGCCGCGCCCTCGACGAACTCGTCGTCGTGGGGGTCGCCACCAACGTCGCCTTCCACCGACGCCTCCTCGCGGATCCCGACTTTGTCGCCGGTACCATCGACATCCAGTTTCTCGAACGGCGTCCCGATCTGTTGAACGTGCCGGACTCCGAGGCTGACGTGCGCCGCCTCGCGATTGCGGTCGCGCTCCTGGAAGAGCAGCGCCGTCAGGCGCGGAAGCCCGCCGCCTCTGCGGCTGGCGCGGCGTCGGCCACCATCCCCTCCGCGTGGCGTGTGGCCGCTCGCCGAGAGGGACTGCGATGAGCACCGCGTCACTCGAGGTCGAGGTGCGTGCCATCGCCGCCGGCGGCGACGGCGTGGCGACGCTCGAGGATGGTCGCACCGTCTTCATCCCGCGGACCGCGCCGGGTGATCGGGTGCGCCTGCGCACCCTCCGGCTCCACAAGCGCTTCGCGCGCGCGGAGATCGGCGAAATTCTGTCGCATGGCGCCGATCGCGTCACCCCGCCGTGTCCGCACTACGTCCGTGACCGCTGCGGCAGTTGCCAGCTCATGCACCTGAGTCCCGAGGCACAGCGGGCGGCCAAGGGCCGCATCGCCGGCGACGCGCTCCGGCGGATCGGACACCTCGACATCGCCGACCCCGTGGTGATCGCCTCACCGACGCCGCTCGGCTATCGCGCCAAGGTGACCTTCGCCGTGGCCGGCGGACGGATGGGCTATCACCCGCTCGGGAAGCCGGATGCTGTCCTCGACATCCGCGACTGCCTCCTGGCAGAGCCTGCGGTGCGCCGGCTGCACCAGGCGGTACGGACGGCGATGGCCCTCCTGCCAGTCGACGCAACGCGCGTGGTCTTCCGTCGCGACCGTCACGACGGCTTGCACGTCGTCGTGCGGACCGATGGCAAGGATGCCTGGACCAAGGGCAAGGCGCTGTTCGAGCGGCTTGGTCGATCGGGTGTGCAGGCGACGATCTGGTGGCATCCGGAAGGCGGCGCGCCGCGCGCCGTCGCCGGTGGCAGCCAGCCGTGGCCCGCGACCGTCTTCGAGCAGGTGCATCCGGCGATGGGGCGGATGGTGCGTGAAGCGGCGTTGCGAACGCTCGGCAGTCTCACCGGCGAACATGCCTGGGACCTCTATGCCGGCATTGGCGAAACGACGGTGGCGCTGGTCGCGCGCGGCGCGACCGTCGAGAGCGTCGAGCTGGATCGGCGCGCCGTCGAGCAGGCAGAACGCGAAGGGCCGGACGGACCGAAGCGTCGGGCCGGGTTGGTCGAGGAACGGATCGACGAGATGCAACCACCGGCCGTCATCGTCACCAATCCGCCGCGTAGCGGCATGGAGCCGGCGGTCGTCGACGTGCTCGCCCGCTCAGGGGCACGGCGGATCGCCTACATCTCCTGTGACGCGGCCACGCTTGCCCGGGACATTGCCCGGCTGCACGCGTCCTATGCCGTGACGTCGGTGCAGGCGTTCGATCAGTTTCCTCAGACGGCGCATCTCGAGTGCGTGGCCTTGCTGGAGCGGCGATGAAGTACTTCGTCACGATCGGGGAACGCACGGTGGGGGTGACGGTCGATGGCGACCAGGTGGTGGTCGACGGAGCGTCACACACGGCCCACCTCGAGGCCGTTCCCGGCACGCCGGAACAGCGCGTCGTCATCGACGGCGTCGCCGCCACCATGGCGATCGATGGCTTCGCCGACGCCTCGTGGCGGCTGGTGGATCAGGGCGCCGTGCGGGACATCGGCATCGAGGACGAGCGGGCCCACCATATCCGCTCCCTCGTCGCGGTGAGTGGGAGCGTCGCCGCGGGAGGCGTGCTCAAGGCGCCGATGCCGGGCCTCGTCGTCCGGATTGACGTCGCCATCGGCGCGACCGTCGCGATCGGCGATGCGCTGGTGGTGCTCGAAGCGATGAAGATGGAAAACGAACTCAAGGCCACCCTCGCCGGCGTCGTCGCCGGCATCCGCGTCGCGGTGGGAGCCGCGGTGGAGAAGGGGACCGTGCTGCTCGAGATCGTCCCGAACGCCTGACCCCGCGGCACCGCCTCACCATTCTTTCCCGGAGCGACCGATGCCCGTGAGCTTCACTCTCAACGGCAAGCGCACCACCATCGATGTCACGCCCAAGATGCCGCTGCTCTGGGTGCTGCGCGATGTGCTCGACCTCAAGGGCACGAAGTACGGCTGTGGTGCGGGGCTGTGTGGCGCCTGCACCGTCCACCTTGATGGCGTGGCCGTCCGCTCCTGCCAGATTCCGCTCGAAGGGGCCGCAGGCAAGCGCGTCACCACGATCGAGGGGCTCTCGGTCGATGGTACGCATCCGGTCCAGCGCGCCTGGGAAGCCGCCGACGTCCCGCAGTGCGGCTACTGCCAGGCGGGCCAGTTGATGACCGCCGCGGCGCTCCTCGCCTCGACGCCCACGCCCACCGACGACGAGATCGACGAAGCGATGGAGGGCAACCTCTGTCGCTGCGCCACGTACACCCGCATCCGCGCGGCCATCCATCAGGCCGCCACGTTGCCGAAGGGGGCCCGATGACCGCCGCACTGGACCGTCGCGAATTCCTGAAGGTCACCGCTCTGGTTGGTGGCGGGCTCGCGATCGGCTCGTGGTGGCAGCCCGTGGACGCGGCGGGCCTGCCGCTTGCGGATGTCTTCGAGCCGAACGCCTTCATTCGCATCACCGCGGATTCGGCCATCACGATCGTCTCGAAGAATCCCGAGATCGGGCAGGGCATCAAGACGTCGCTCCCGATGCTCGTCGCCGAGGAACTCGACGTGGCGTGGACGAGCATCACCGTGGAACAGGCGATGAGCGATCCGGCACGCTATGGCTCGCAAGTCGCGGGCGGCAGCACGGCCACGCCGGCGCACTACGACTCGATGCGCCAGGCCGGTGCCGTGGCGCGACAGATGCTGCTGGCTGCGGCCGCGGCGACCTGGGGCGTGCCGGAGAGCGAGTGCACCACCAAGGATGGCATGGTGCGCCACACGGGGAGCAAGCGTGCGATGCGCTATGGCGCGCTCGCCGCGAAGGCCGCGACGATGCCGGTGCCCGACGCCAAGACGGTGCGCCTCAAGGACCCCAAGGACTTCACCGTCATCGGTACGGCCGTGCCGGGCGTTGACAACCCGGCGATCGTGCGCGGCAAGCCGCTCTTCGGGATCGACGTGACCGTGCCGGGGATGCTCTATGCCGTCTACCAGAAGTGCCCGGTCTTCGGTGGCACCGTGGTGACCGCCGATCTCGACGCCGTGCGGGCGTTGCCCGGGGTGAAGCAGGCGTTCGTGGTGAATGGTGGAACCAATCTCGCCGGTCTCCTCAGTGGCGTCGCCATCCTCGCCGACAGTTGGTGGGCCGCCGACGAGGCGCGAAAGCAACTCAAGGTGACCTGGGCCGAGGGTCCGACTGCGGCGCAGAGCAGCACCGGCTTTGCCGCGCAGGCCGCGACACTCGCCGCGGGTACGGCGCAGCGGACACTTCGGCAGGATGGTGACGTTGGCGCCGCCCTCACCGGCGCCGCGCAGACCGTCGAGGCGGCATACAGCTATCCCTTCCTCGCGCATGCGACGCTGGAGCCGATGAACTGCACGGCGCGCGTGGTCGATGGCAAGGTCGAGATCTGGGCGCCATCGCAGAATCCGCAGTCCGGTCGACAACTCGTCGCGCAGACGCTTGGCGTCACGGCGGCCGACATCACGATCCACATGACCCGCGTTGGCGGCGGCTTCGGTCGGCGCCTCAACAACGACTACATGGTGGAGGCGGCGGCGATCGCCAAGCAGGCGGGCGTCCCGGTCAAGCTGCTCTGGTCCCGCGCGGATGACATTCAGCACGACTTCTACCGTCCTGCCGGCTTCCATTTCCTGAAGGGCGGTGTGGACGCCGCCGGCAAGCTCGTCGCCTGGCAGAACCACTTCGTTTCGTTCGGTGAGGGGCAGGGCTTCGTGGCCAGCGCCAACATCGGCGCGACCGAATTCCCGGCGCTGTTCATCCCCAACTACCGATTGCAGTCCTCGGTGATGCCGCTCGGCGTGCCCACCGGTTTCCTGCGCGCCCCGGGGAGCAATGCGCTCGCCTTCGTGGCGCAGTCGTTCCTCGACGAACTGGCCCATGCGGCGAAGCGCGATCCGCTGCAGTTCCGTCTCGACCT
This sequence comes from Gemmatimonadales bacterium, assembly GCA_038326215.1. Classification (GTDB taxonomy): domain Bacteria; phylum Gemmatimonadota; class Gemmatimonadetes; order Gemmatimonadales; family GWC2-71-9; genus Palsa-1233. The sequence goes on from JBBQJU010000023.1 coordinate 10,414, forward strand.
GCTCGGTCCGCCGCGCGTGGTGGAGGAGAACGGCCGCACGATCTACGACGCAGGCCGCATGCGGGGTGTGCTCGAGTCCGTGCGGCAACGGTCGGGCTGGGGCACGCGCGCCCTGCCCGCAGGCCATGGCCTGGGCGTCGCCTTCCACTTCTCGCATCGGGGATACTTCGCCGAAGTGGTCGAGGCGAGCGTCAGCGCCGACCGTGGAGTACGCGTGCACGGCGTGTGGGTCGCGGGCGACATCGGCCGCCAGGTGGTCAATCCGAGCAACGCCGTGAATCAGGTGCAGGGCTCGGTGATCGACGGCCTGTCGGAAGCGTTCGGCCAGGAAATCACCGTCGTGGGCGGTCGTGTGCAGCAGAGCAACTTCGACGACTTCCCGCTGATGCGGATCCCGCAGGCGCCGAAGGTGATCGACGTCCACTTCGTGACGTCCGACGTCGGGCCGACGGGGCTGGGGGAGCCGGCGCTGCCGCCCGTCGTCCCGGCGCTCTGCAATGCCATCTTCGCCGTGACCGGGACGCGGATTCGCTCGCTCCCGCTCACGCGGCAGGGCTTCCATTCAGCCTGAGCGGAGCGCCTCGCGATGAAGCACTGGGCCGAATCTCGCCAGATCTATGCGGCGATCGCCGAACTGCGACGGCAGGGGGTTGCCGCGGCGCTGGCGACCGTCGTGCGCGTGCACGGATCGGCGTATCGGCACGAAGGGGCGAAGCTCCTCGTCGGCGCGGACGGCACCATCGTCGGCAACGTGAGCGGTGGCTGTCTCGAGCAGGATGTGCGCGAAGTCGCTCGACGCGTGCTGGCAACCGGTGTGGCGGAACGTCGCCAGTACTGCTCCGGGAGTGACGCGGTGGCGGCCTGGGACCTTGGCGTCGGCTGCGAGGGAACCGTCGAGTTGACGATCGTCCCTGTCGTGGACGATCATGCCGATGCGCGCGCCGCGATCGGGAAGGAGCGGCCCTTCGTCATCGAGGTGCCGATGGATGCGGCCTCAGGTGGCCGACGCGTGCGCGAGGGCATCGGGGCGAGTGGTCTCATGACAGATGACCGCGGCGTAGAGTGGTTCATCGAGGCGTTCGTGCCGCCGCCGCGACTCCTCGTCTGTGGGGCAGGGGATGACGCCATCCCGCTGGCGAAGATCGCGCACGCCACCGGTTTCCGCGTGACGGTCACCGACCGTCGTCCGGGGTTGCTCACCGCCGAACGATTCGGCGACGGTGTCCTCCTCCAGCTGGGACCGCCTGGCGAGGTGGCGAGCGTGACGGCGGTCGATGCCGAGACGTTCGCGGTGGTGATGACCCATCACTACGCCGACGACCGTGCCTATCTCGCGGCGCTGCAGGTCACTGCCGCCGCCTACATTGGCATGCTTGGGCCACGGCAACGGACCGAGCGGATGCTGACCGCGGTCGACGCCGACCCCCGCGTGCATGCGCCCGCCGGGTTGGACATCGGCACAGATGGGGCCGAGCAGGTGGCGCTCTCGATCATTGCGGAGATCATGGCGGTGCACGCAGGTCGGCCGGCACGCCCGCTGCGCGAGCGCCGAATGCCGATCCATGCCTTCGATGGCTGAGTCCCGGATCACGATCCTCCTCCTCGCGGCGGGAGCGTCCACTCGGATGGGCAAGCCGAAGATGCTGTTGCCGCTCGAGGGGGAGAGCCTCGTGCGGCGGGCCGCCATGGCGGCACTGGCGAGCACGGCGACCTCGGTGGTGGTGGTGCTGCCTCCCGCCGCCCCGGCGTGGCACGAGGCGCTCAGCGGGCTCCCGCTGACCTGCGTCGATGCGCCCAGTCTTGGTGGACCCATCAGTGGGTCACTGCACGCCGCGCTCGATGCGCTCATCGAACCGGTGGACGGGGTGCTGGTCGTGCTCGCTGACATGGTCGGCGTGACATCGGCCATGATCGCCGCGGTGATCGCGGCGGGCGGTCCGGCGCCGTGTCGGATGGTGGGGTCGCGCTATGCCGACGTTGTGGCACCGCCGCTGCTCATCCCCCGGCGATTGTTCGGCGAGCTGCGCGCGATGACGGGGGACGGCGTCGGGCGAGCGCTGTTCGCGGCGCACGCCGACGAGGCCGCCACGGTGGAATGGCCGCTCGCGGCATTGCACGACATCGACACGCCCGCGGACTACCAGGCGGCACGGCCCGTGGACTAGGGGACACGACAACGCGCCCGGACGATGACTCGTCCGGGCGCGCATTCGTGTCGTGGCGTTGGGAGGTGGTTACTCGCCGCCGCCACCACCACGGCCACCGCGACCCTGCCCGCCCTGGTCGCCCTGTCCGCGGCCGGCGCCGCCAGCTCCGCGCGCCGCCTGACCGATCGGCCGCTGTTCACCGTACCACTTCTTCATCGCCTCGTACTGCTCCTTGTTGAGCTCCGGCTTCACCTGCTTCTCGAAGAAGGCGACGTCGAGCTTCCGCACCGCCTTGAGCTGCTTGTCATACGCCTTCGACAGCTCCGGCTTGCTCATCGCGGTGAAGGAGAAGTTGCCCGGGGTGGTGAGATTCAATTCGGTCGCCGCCTTCTTGACCGAATCGCGGAGCACGGCCGTGGCCGCAATGTGGACGGCGCGCAGTTGCTCAAGCTTGGCATGCTTCACCGAATCGAGCGTCAGGAGCACTGTGAACGTGTCGAACGAGAACGGGCCGTCGATGTCGTAGTGGAGCGGGCGGGGCGCCTGATTGAACGCGCCGCCGCCGCCCATCCCGGTCATGTCGACCATGCCTGTGCTGCCACCACCACCACCACCGCCTGCCCCACGCCCGCCACCGCCACCCTGGGCGGCCATGGAGGCCATCGGTGCGGCCACAAGCGCCAGGCCGAGGGCAATGCGGGTCCAGCTACGAAGATCCTTCACGGGATTCCCCCTGGTGCGTCGTCGGTATGCATCGGTGGGCGGCCGCGAGCCGACCCACCACGGTTCAGGGGGTGATACGACCGAGCAGGTCGATTAGTTGCGTCTCCGATCCAGATGGGGCGGCGGTGTACCTTTCTGGTTGCACAACCCCCGCTGCGCCGATCCATCCTTCCGGAGTTCGCCGATGCGCCGTCTGTTCCTTGTTGCTGCCCTTGCCGCGCCGCTCTCGCTGGCCGCCCAGGCCAACGTTCCACTCCCGGAACGTGCGGTCCGCCGAGACATCCCGCTCACCAATTCGATCCGCCGCGCCTTCGCGACCGGGACCCGGGATTCGACGGGGAGTCCGGGACGGAACTACTGGCAATTGCGGACGGATTACACGATTCAGGTCCGACTGGATCCCGCCACGGGTCGGCTCTTCGGCCGCGAATCGGTGGTCATCCACAACCGCTCCGATAGCGCGCTCACCCAGATCGCGCTGCGTCTCGACCCAAATATTTTCCGCCCGACCGTCCAGCGCGGCGGCTCGACGCCCGCCGAGACGACCGACGGCATGATCCTGACCAAGGTCGCGGTGAACGGCACGGCCGCTGACCTCTCCGCGCCGACCCCTGGTGGAGGGCGTGGCGCGGGCGGGGCCGCCCCGGCGGCCGGTGGAGCGGTGCGCGTGAGTGGCCTGACCCTGACCAATGCCCGCGTCTCCCTCCCGACGCCGGTGCCGGCGAAGGGAAGCGTGACACTCGAGATCGAGTGGAACCACAAGCTGCCCGGCGGCCCCGGCGGCCAGGGCCACCGGATGACGCAGCGGTGGGCCGACACCCTCTTCCAGCCGACCCAGTGGTATCCACGTGTCGGCAAGTATGACGACCTGCGCGGGTGGGACACCGAGCCGTACCTCGGTCCGTCGGAGTTCTACAACAATTTTGGTCGCTTCGACGTCTCGATTGACGTCCCCGGCGGCTGGATCGTCAGCGGCACCGGCGTGTTGCAGAACCCGGAGCAGGTGTTGACCTCCACGGCTCGCGCTCGGCTCGCGCGGGTGCTGGAGAGTGACTCGCTGGTCACCATCGTCGGTCCCGACGAGGCGGGCCCCGGCAGGTCAACTGCCGTCGGCGATCGCCTGACGTGGCGCTTCGTCGCCGACACCGTCAACGACTTCGCGTGGGCAACCGCCAAGCAGTTCGTCTGGAAGGCGACGCGCGCGACGATCCCGAATCGCGGCAAGGTGCCGATCCATATGGTCTATCTCCCGGGCAACGCGGGGCTCTTCGCGCGCGCCGGCGAGATCGCCCGGCACGCGCTCGAGTTCTACTCGAAGCTCTGGATTCCGTACGAGTTCCCGCAGTTCACCATGCAGGACGGACCGAGTGCCGGCATGGAGTACCCGATGGTGATCAACTCCAATCAGGGCGCCGCGGACCACGAGACCGGGCACCAGTGGTGGCCGATGCTCGTCGGCAACAACGAGACGCAGTACGGCTGGATGGACGAGGGGTTCAACCAGTACATGAACATCCTCTCGAACGCCGATGCCGCCGGACGTCCGCCCGTGCTCGATGGCCAGGGGCAGAGTTACGGCCGCACCAGCGGCGACGAGCGTGAGGCGCCGATGATGTGGAGCGCCAACAATGCTGGTCCGATGTACTCGTTCCAGACCTACGGCAAGACCCCCTTGATGCTTTCGATGCTCGGCGGCGTGGTGGGCGACTCGGCGGTGCAGCGCGCGATGCGCGAGTACGCCGACGCGTGGCGCTTCAAGCATCCCTCGCCGTGGGACTACATGTTCTTCATGAACACCGCCCTCAAGCGCGACCTCGGCTGGTTCTGGTACGCGTGGCTGTTCACCACCGAATCGGTCGATGGCTCGATCGCCTCGGTCACCCCGGCGGGGATCCGCACCACGGTCGTCGTGCGCCAGGATGGGGCCATGCCATCGCCGGTGGTGCTGAAGGTCCAGTTCGCCCCGACCGGTCCGGTCATCCGGCCGATGAAGAACGCCGTCATGACCGACAGCGCCACGGCCATCGTTACCTACCCGGTGGACGTCTGGTTCGCGGGGAGCCGGACCTTCACGGCCAATCTGGTCTTCGGGGGGCGGAAGGTCGAGAAGATCACCCTGGATCCGTTCCGCCGGTTCCCCGACAAGAGCGCCGCGGACAACGTCTGGCCGCGGGCCGAGGGCGCCGTGGGCTCGGCCACAGAGGGCGGGCGGCGTCCCTAGGTGGAACACTGACCCCGCGAGATGCCGGGGATGAGTGCTGCGTCGGGGTCGGGGGCTACCAGCCTCCGGCCCCGATTGGCCTCTGGTGGGTTGACCCAACCCGTTACCAGCCGCTAGCTTTGGGGTCTGTCTCCGAAGTGGCCTTTTTGTCCGGTGCCAAGGAAAAGTCAGTAATGAAGACGTATACGCAGAAGCAGAGCGAGCTCCAGCACGACTGGATCCTGGTCGACGCGACCGACATCCCGCTCGGGCGCCTCGCCAGCCATGTCGCGCAGCTCATTCGCGGCAAGCATAAGCCGACCTTCACTCCGCATATGGACGGCGGCGATTTCGTCATTGTCACCAATGCGTCGAAGGTGAAGCTCACCGGCCGCAAGGCGTCGCAGAAGGAATACTTCCGCCACACCGGCTACATGGGCCATGACCGCTACACGGTAGCGGCCGACCTGCTCGCGAAGCACCCGGATCGGGTGATCGAGAAGGCGGTCTTCGGGATGCTGCCGAAGAATTCCCTGGCCAAGCAGAAGCTCCGCACCAAGCTGAAGGTGTACGGCGGCGCCGAGCACCCGCACGAGGCGCAGCAGCCGAAGCCGTTCACCATTGACACTCCGAAGGCCAACTGATGAGCGAGACCCCGGAACTCCGCTGGCAGGCCGTTGGCCGCCGCAAGACGTCCGTCGCCCGTGTCTACCTGACGCCGGGCACCGGCAAGTGGGACGTAAACGGCCGCACGCTGGGTGATTACTTCCCGCGTCCGTCGCTGGTGCAGCACATCCAGCAGTCGTTCACGGCGACCGATTCGCTCGGCGCGTACGACGTGATGGCGCACGTGGATGGTGGCGGCGTGAGCGGCCAGGCCGGCGCGATGCGGCACGCGATCGCGCGCGCCCTCTGCAAGGTCGATGAACTGAACCGTCCGAAGCTCCGCACCGCCGGCCTGCTGACCCGCGACCCGCGTGCGGTCGAGCGGAAGAAGCCGGGCCGTCCGGGCGCCCGCAAGCGCTTCCAGTTCAGCAAGCGGTAGGATTGTAGGGGCGAGGCATGCCTCGCCCCATCCTGCGCTCATCTGCCCTACGCGGGCAGATGCCCAGGGCCGAGGGACCACCGGCCGCACCATACGCCCGCGTCACACTGACGCGGGTGACACACGCCTCCCGATCGGCGCGAGCGGTGCCCTTGTGGCACTCGCACTGAGACGACGGAGCGCGGCGGATCAACCAGACCCAAGGAGTTCAGTTCGTGGCAACACCCACCCTGCAGGAACTGCTCGAGGCCGGCACCCATTTCGGCCACCAGACCCGTCGCTGGAATCCGAAGATGCGCAAGTTCATCTTCGCCGAGCGCTCGGGCATCTACCTGATCGACCTCCAGAAGACGCTGAAGCAGCTCACCACCGCCGCGGAGCTCCTCAAGAGCGTCGCGATGCGCGGCGAGAACGTGCTCTTCGTCTGCACCAAGCGCCAGCTCAAGGCGGTCGTCGAGGCGGAGGCACGCAACGCCGGGGCGCACTGGGTCAACGAGCGGTGGCTCGGCGGGACGCTCACGAACTTCCAGACCATCAAGAAGCAGATTCGTCGCCTCCGCGACCTCGAGCAGGGTGCGGCCGAAGGCGACTTCGAGAACTACACCAAGAAGGAGCAGCTCCTCTTCTCGCGTGAGCGGGAGAAGCTGTCGCGCAACCTCGAAGGGATCAAGATGATGAACCGCCTGCCGGGCGCATTGTTCATCGTCGACGCCAAGAAGGAGAAGATCGCCATCCAGGAGGCCAATCGCCTCGGGATTCCGGTCGTCGCCATCGTGGACACGAACGCCGACCCCGATCCGATCACGGTGCCGATCCCGGGCAACGACGACGCGATCCGTTCCGTGTCGCTGATCACCGCCGCCCTGTGCGACGCGATCCGTGAGGCCCGCGCCCAGATGCCGGTGCGCGACACGGGTGGCACCGATGAAGACGGCGAGACGTTCTCGGCCGGTGAAGGTGATGGCGCGTCGGATGAGGATCGCAAGCGTCGGCGCCCGCGGCGCAAGCGCAAGGCACGTCCGGAAGCGATTGCCGCCCGGCTGAAGCAGGACCCCGCAGCCCCGACCGAGGGCGGCGACGCAGGCGCCTGAGCCCGGACCGACCGGATCACGCGCACCGCCGCCCCGAGGGCCCCTTCCGGGCCCGGGGCGGCGGTTTCACAGATGGACCCAGACACTTCAGCAGGCGGCCATGAGCTCCATGACAATCAGCACCAAGGATATTTCGGAACTGCGCGCCCGTACCGGCGCCGGGATGATGGATTGCAAGAAGGCTCTCGAGGAAGCGAATGGCGACATGGCGCTCGCCTCCGAACTCCTGCGGAAGAAGGGCATTGCCAAGGCCGAGAAGCGCGCCGGGCGTGATGCCTCGCAGGGTCTGGTCGTGATCGAATCCGCCGCAGACGGCTCGCTGGGCGCGATGGTCGAGCTCAACTGCGAGACCGACTTCGTCGCCCGCAACGACGACTTCCTCGTGCTCGCCAGGAAGCTGGCCGCCCATGCGCTGGCGACGTCGCCGATTGGCGTCACGCTCGAGGGCTATCTCGCCGAGCCGATGGATGGCACGACGATCGAGGAAGTGGTCAAGCTCGCCTCCGGCAAGACCGGTGAGGCCGTCTCGGTGAAGCGCGTCGCGAAGTTTGGCGGGGCCGTCGGCGAGTACCGGCATTTCAACG